>JBGOUW010000367.1:0-5191 GCA_041477755.1 Binatia bacterium | reverse complement strand
GGCGCGGCAAGCCGTCGCGTTGCGAAGCTTGGGTCGGATCGAGCAGCGCCTGCAGCATCCGCAGCAGGCGCAAGAGCTGTTCGCACGGGCACTCGATCTCGACGTACGCAGCCGCAACCGCATTGGGCAGGTCCGCTCGCTACGCCGCATCGCGGCATTGCAGATAGCGCTCGGCCAATTCGAACTAGCGGCGGATAGCTACACCAAGGCCCTCACGGTCAACGAACCGCTGAACGACCCCGTCGGTCAGGCACAGTTGTGGCGCGACCTCGGTAACGTCACGGCTCGGCTCGCACGCAACGAAGCGGCCCGTGCTGCGTACATGCACGCGCTAACGCTAGCCGAACGAACCGGGGATGTCGCCGCGCAGCGCGCAGCGCTAACGCGCCTGAGCACCCTTCTCAAGGGCAGCGATGCGCCGCTCGCGAGTGAGTACGCTAGCCGCGCCGCCGCGCTGCAAAAGCTCATTCCCTCGGCGGCTGGCGCCGCGCCCGCTGCCGCAACCACATCAGGAGGCTCGGCCCGAGCCAAAGCGCGCCCGTCGCACTGACGCCCCGCGAAGCGCCCGCCCCGATCGCACAGCCGCCACTTTCGTTGATCGGCGTTGCCGTCACCGCCGCTGGTGTCGATGTTGGTGTTGCGGGCAAGGTCTTGGTCGCGGTGCTCGTCCCCGTCGGCGAGGCTGATACAGTTGGCACTGCCGCACCGCCTGGGCAGCCGTTGCGCGGCGTCGGCGTCGGCAGCGGACCGGTTACACTGCAGCCACTGAAGTCCCATTGACAGTGGGCATCGCACTTGAGCGTCCCCGTGCCGTGACTCAGTGAGGCACACGATTGCCCGCCGAGGTTCGCACTGCCGCTTCCGGGATCGCAGTCCTCGGCGACGTCGATTGTCCCGTTGCCGCACACTAGCTGCGCGCTGCTCGAGTACGGCGCCAAATTCACCTGCCCCCACGGGCAGGCATAGTAGGTGTCGGCGGTGTGATACTGCGTCGGATGGGTGTCCGGGATTTCTGCCCACAGGCAGTTGAGTATCACCTCCAACTGCTGCTGCGGCGGCAGAACGACCGCTCCGTGATTGGGCGCCGGGCACGGACCAGGAAGCGAAACTGGATCGGTCTTCACATCAGTGTTCGGCCCCCAGCAGTTGTCGTCGCCGGTTCGATCCCAGAAGAAGTCGCTGCCACCGGGCTTGTATCCCATCGTGCTCGGCGGAAAAGCCGTCGCATTGGGGCCGGCACCGTCGCCGGCCGCCGTGCCCATGAGATTGTTGACGAACTGGTTGCGGTGGACTTCTGCCGGCAGCGGCATCTCGAGCGCGTTACCCGCCAGGATCATCCCGAAGCGACTGTTATTGTAGACCCGGTTGTTGCGAACGATGTTGTCTTCGCCGCCGATGATCCACAGCCCGGTGCCGACAGGATTGCGGAAGAAGTCGTAGGCCTCGCCGATCGGCGGCACGTCGGAGGTCGCCGCATAGATATCGAAGTTGTTATCGTGGATGTCGTTGTGCTCGACCACGCTATGGCCCTGCGGGAAGTTCGGGTGATCGTTCTGCGAGTTGAACGAAATGCCGATGCCGTTGTCGTATACATCGCAGCCGGTGATCAGCACCGAGCTACCCTGAGTGCCGGAGAAGCCGAGCACGTTGTGGAACATCTTCGAGTGGCTAATGGTCTGACTGAAGCGCCCCGGGGTCACCGGTGCGCCGCCGATGTAGAAGCCAGAGTCGCCGCCGCCGCTGGCTTCGCAGTCGGTCATCAAGCCGTTGTCGGAAGCGAAACCGAACAGTTGGTACTCGCGGTTGAACGACCCGAGCACGTGGTCGTAGAGGTAGCCGTCGGAGTCGACGGTGTAGACGCCATGCTCGTTGGCGTTGCGCTGCCAGAAGTTGCGCGCGACGAAGCCCTCGCAGCGGTCGCAGCGGATCCCCACGTCCTTGACGAAGCCGGCATCGATCAGCACATCGTCCGGCCGCGCGCCGGTGCCCTCAAGCGTGATGTTCTTCTTCCCGAGGATCGCGATCAGATTGGCGTCGTTGGGATGGGCCACGTGGTACTCGTACGAGTATGCACCGTTTTCCAGATCACCCTCGGTACTGGTGGGCGCTGCGCGGCTGGGCTCCTCGCGATAGATGCCGGGCATGATGAGGATGTCGGTGTTGTCGCCGGCGGCATTCACCGCGTCTTGAATCTGCTCGAAGCAGCACTGTGCGAACAGCGCCGTGTTGCGATGCCACGCGGTGTCTTCCTTCTGCGCTTGCACCAGCGCCTCGCCACTCGCGGTTGCCAGGCGCGCCTGAATCGCGACGAGTTGCGCCTGAGTCGGCTGCGACGACGGCTTGCAGACAACGAGGTGATTTGGATTCACCCGATCAATCGCTGGGATCGAGCCCGGCCGCACCGGCGACTCGATTGGTCGCTCGTGGTGTGCCAACGCCGACGCCAGCGCCGTGAACTGCGCGGTAAACTGAATGACGAACATCCACGTGATGAACCGAATACACTTCATAGGTTTTCCCCTCCGGTCAGCCAGCGCTGCTACGGCTACGCCGCGCGGCGACGTTCCGCGATCAGGTCGGCGATGTCGCCAACGATGACGGTCAACGTGGCCTGTCCGGGCGTGTACACTCGGGCGACACCGAGGGCGCGCAGCTTCGGTTGATCGCTATCCGGAATGATGCCACCGACGAACACCGGCACGTCGCCGAGCCCTTTCGTGCGCAACAACTCCACCACCCGCGGCACCAGCGTCATGTGCGAGCCCGAATGGATCGAGATGCCGACGGCATCGACGTCTTCTTGCAGCGCGGACTCGGCAATCTGTTCGGGGGTCAGGCGAATGCCGTCGTAGATCACTTCGAAGCCGGCCTCCTTGGCGCGCACTGCCACCTGTTCGGCACCGTTGGAGTGACCGTCGAGTCCGGGCTTGGCCACCAGCAAACGCAATGGATGGCCGATCGCCGCCGCCACCTGCTTCACGCGTTGGCGAACCGCTTCGAGCGAGTCGCCGGCGCCGCTGAAGGCGAGACCCTGCAACCCCGTCGGCGCCCGATACTCACCGAACACTTTGCGGAGCGTGCCCGCCCACTCGCCGGTAGTGACGCCGGCATGCGCTGCGCGAATCGACGCCGGCATGACGTTGCTGCCGGTACGCGCGGCATCTTCGAGTCCGCGTAGTGCCGCATTCACATCGGCTGCGTTGCGCTCGGCGCGAAACGCGCACAGCCGCTCGATCTGCTTGCGCTCCGCTTCGGGATCGACGACCAGCACGCTCTCCACTTCGGCCGCTACCAAGAGCGACGGCTCGTGTTCGGTGAACTTGTTCACGCCGACGACGGTCAGCTCACCGCTCTCGATCTGGCGCTGGCGCGCCGCGTGGCTGGCGACCAAGGCGCACTTCATCACTTCGATCGCCTCCCCCGCGTCGCCCACGCGCAGGACGCGCGTCAGCTCGGCGTCAGCGCTGGCCATCAATTCAGTCACCTTGGCCTCGATCACTTTCGATCCCTCGAAGAGATCTTCGTATTCGAGCACGTCGGTTTCGTAGGCCAGCACTTGCTGCATGCGCAGAGCCCATTGTTGATCCCACGGACGCGGCAAGCCGAGCGCCTCGTTCCACGCCGGCAATTGCACCGAGCGCGCGCGCGCTTCCTTCGACAGCGTCACCGCCAGCATCTCGAGCAGGATGCGCTGCACATTGTTTTCCGGCTGCTGCGCGGTGAGGCCGAGCGAGTTGACCTGCACGCCGTAGCGGAAGCGGCGCTTCTTGGCGTCCGCCACGCCGTAGCGCTCGGCCATGTAACGGTCCCACAAGCGCACGAACGCCTTCAGCTTGCACATCTCTTCAATGAAGCGAATGCCGGCGTTGACGAAGAACGAGATCTGCCCGACCACGTCGGACATCGAAACACCCGGGCGCTTTTGCACGCGATCGAGTACCGCGAACGCGTTGACCAACGCGAACGCCAACTCCTGCACCGGCGTCGCGCCGGCTTCCTGCAAGTGATAGCTGCAAATGTTGACCGGGTTCCATTTCGGAATGTTGACGACGGTATACTCGATGGTATCCGCCGTCAGCCGCAGCGACGGCTCGGGCGGAAAGATGTGCGTACCGCGCGACAGGTACTCCTTCAGGATGTCGTTCTGTGTCGTACCGCGCAGCTCGCGCGGGTTAGCGCCCTGGCGTTCGGCCGCGGCGATGTAGAGCGCGAGCAGCCAAGCGGCGGTGGCGTTGATGGTCATCGACGTGTTCGTCTTGGCCAACGGAATGCCGGCAAAGAGCGCGTCCATGTCGGCGATGTGGCCGATCGGCACGCCGACCTTACCGACCTCGCCCGCAGCCATCGGATCATCGGCGTCGTAACCCGTCTGCGTCGGCAGATCGAAGGCCACGCTCAAACCGGTCTGCCCCTTGGAAAGATTGGTACGGAACAACGCGTTGGCGGCGCGCGGATCGGTGTGACCCGCGTAGGTGCGCATCAGCCACGGTTCATCGCGCTTGGCCATGAAGCTTCTAAACCACGCGGCCGTGCGTCTGGCAACGGGCCGCACAGACCGTTTCTAATCCGATCCATTTGCACCGTTGCGATGATCCACCTCCGGGGTCAATCGGATGCAGCCAGTCGGCGACGAGCACTCTTGACCACCAAGGGATGTTCGTCTTATATTCGCCTCGCTTGCAGGAGGCTACTGATGTTCTCTGTTGCGATCGCAGGGCACCAACCGCTTCGCGTACCGGCGGTGTCTCAGCAGCCGCCCGCTCGCAGGCCCGAACGGCTCGCGGTACTGCCTGGAAAACCGAGGCTGCTCGATCAAGTCGGCGACGCGATTCGCGCGCGCCACATGAGCTATCGCACGGAAGAGGCGTACGTTCATTGGATCAAGCGCTACATCTTCTTCCACCACAAGCGGCATCCGGCGGACATGGGTCCGGTCGAGATCACGCAGTTCCTTACCGCGCTGGCGGTTGAGCGCCACGTGGCTGCATCGACCCAGAACCAAGCATTGGCGGCGCTCCTATTCTTGTACCGACACGTGTTCGGGCGCGACCCGGGCTGGCTTGAGGGGATCGTGCGAGCCAAACGACCCCAGCGGTTACCGGTAGTGCTCGCGCGACACGAGGTGAGTACGCTGCTGGGCGCTCTCAACGGCGTGAACTGGATCATGGCGATGCTGCTGTACGGCGCTGGC
>JBGOUW010000464.1:0-4069 GCA_041477755.1 Binatia bacterium | reverse complement strand
GGCCGCCGAACACACGGCGCTCGATGGCGCGAAGCGTCTCACCGCCTACGCCGCCGGCGTGTTGGTCGAGCGCGAGCCGGCCGACTTGAGCCGCAAGCAACAGCACCTCGAATTGTTCAGCGACATGATCTGCGAAGTCTACGCGCTCGACAGCGCACTCGGCCGCACGCTCAAGCTGATCCGCCAACGCGGTGCCGACGCGTGCGCCGCCGAGATCGATCTCACAAAGCTGGTCGCCGCCGATACCAGCGAGCGCTTCAGCCAAGCCGCGCGCCGCTTGTTGTCGAACGACGCGGAGACAGCAACGCGTCACCTCGATGCGCTGGCGAAACTGTGCAACTACGTCCCCGTCGGCTCGCTCGACCTGAAGACCCGCGTCGCCGAACGCATCATCGCGCAATACCAACCGGCGACCTGAGCGCGCGTCGTCAGATCGTCCCGGTCAGCGCGTCCGGGTGGGCACAGGCCTCCGTGCCTGTGCGGCGAGCGGTACGCTCGCCACTCTCGTCATCGATTCCGTTTGCTTTGCTCGTGCAGCGGCGAGTAGTCTCCCCACAGTCCGTCTCGGGACTATCATGACGACTCGGCTGTCGAGATTGATTCTTGTTGCGTTGCTCGCAATCGGCTGCGGCGGCACCATCGTCCCCCCCGTAGACACTCAGCAGACTCCCCTTGCGTTCCCGGCTTCGTCCCCCGCGCCGGCAACGACGCAGACTGCGGCAACGACGTCTTCACCGGCGCCTTTCCCTACCAATACGCCATGTGATCCGATCGCGGGCTGCCCCACCGCGACGCACAGCCGAACGCCATTGCCGACAGCAACACCGCCTGCCGCGACAACATCGTGCGACCCGGCGCTCGAGTGTGCGACTAAGGTTGTATCAATCGAGCTGACCGGCCTATCCGGTCATCGCAGTCAACATGTCCGGTTTGAGGCCATTCTGCACGTTACAGGTGTCGAAGTTGTAGGCGTGCAGAATGACATCGCCTTCGATCCGGCCGTCCTATCTGTTGGTCTCTGCTCACCGGGTCCTGCGATCAACAAGCAGATCGGCTTCAACCTCATTCCCTCCGACTGCGCCGACACTGGAACCTGTACAACCCTGCGCGTGCTCGTCTTTTCACCCATCAATCTGGATCCAATTCCCGACGGAACGCTGCTCTATTTCTGCGATGTGCTAGTCCAAGCTGATGCACCGTTGGGTCGGTCACCGCTACACATCGAGCGAGTCGTTGCCGCAGACGCAAGAGGCAGGCGCTTGCCGGCATCGGGTATTGACGGGGATATTCTCGTGGTGCTGCCGTCGCCAACACCCACACCGACCGCAACAGCGACGCCATGCGACCCGCTGCTGGGCTGTCCGACTGCGACGCCAACATTTGTGTCGGAGGTTCAAATCGAAATCGGCACCGCGTCCGGCATTCCGGGCGAGGACGTCGAGTTCGCGGTGACGCTGCACGTCCGCAACGCCGAGATCCTTGGCGTTCAAAACGAAATTGACTTCGCTCCACCGTTACAGATCGCCGCAACGACGAGACACAAACCAGACTGCCGCGTGAATCCGGACCTCCACAAGTCGTTGAGCGGGTTCGCCTTCCATAGTGAATCACCTCCAGGATGCATGGAGACCAACACCTGCACGGCTATTCGTGCGATCGTCGCTCCCGGTCTGGACGACGGGGCCTGCGATCTCATTCCCGACGGCGCGGAACTCTATCGCTGCCGCGTGGCCATCGCTGCGGATGCGACCGCCGGGAGCTATCCGCTCACCATCGATGGAGTCAGAGCCGCCGACCCCGAAGGGCACGTAGTACCAGCGAACGGAATCAGCGGTGCGATCATCGTCGAGCCGCGTCCCTAACCGCGATCACTTCAGTCCGAGAATCTCAATCGACGTGATCGCCTTGTGGCGGCGGTTGAGGTTGAGCAGCAGCGCGGTGATGCTTTCGAGGTGACGGGCGTTGACCAACCCGCCGGCATCGACGGCGCGTAGTGTCGGAATGCGGCCGATCAATTCGACGATGCGGCGCTTCGATTCATCGTGATTACCGCACAACACGACATCGCCGACCAGCGTATGCGCCAACTCGCAGAGCTCTTCGGCGCTGAGATTCTTGAAGGCGCTGACCACGTAGGCGTCGGGCACCAACTGCTGCGCCAACTCGCCGGCCGAGCCGGCCGCGACCGCCTGCAACACAAAGCTGCCCTTCTGCATCAGCAGCGGGTTCACCAGATCGAGCAGAATCTTGCCGGTCAGCTTCGAAGCCAGCTCACGCAACACCGGCTCCAAGCCGGCGAACGGCATGCACAGCGCGACGATGTCCGCTCCGTCCACCGCGTCGCCGTTCGCGCGTCCGAGCACGTCGACCGATGAGCCGGCGCTACGCAACTGCATGCGCAACTTCTCCGCGGTGGACGCGGCCCGCGTTGCCTCGCGCGACCCGATCACGATCGCTTCGCCGGCCATCGCGCAGCGCAAGGCCAGCCCCGTTCCTTCCGGGCCCGTGCCCCCCACAAACGCAATCCGATTCATCGAGTGACCGTGGTCCCCTTTTCGGCGCCCGCTGCCGTACCACACTGGGAAGCGGCCGCAAAGCGGCCGCGTCGTGAGTGGTGAATCGTGAGTGGTGAGTTGTGAGCGGTTGGTGGGCAGCAACGTCCAGACTCCGACCATTCACGATTCACGACTCACGGTTCACGACTCACGACACGCTTGCGTCGCTCGGCGCCGTCCTTTATGAGACAGGCCACGCGCGAACGGCGCGCCATCGTTGTGACCGAATCACCGACACCACTCGTCTCACCCACCGGCCGGCTCGGCGTTTTGCTGCCCGGACTCGGCGCCGTCGCCAGCACGTTCATCGCCGGCGTCGAGTTGGTGAAAAAGGGATGCGGAAAACCGATCGGCTCACTGACGCAGATGGGTACGATCCGCCTCGGCAAACGCACCGAGGGCCGCAATCCGCTGATCAAAGATTTTGTGCCGTTGGCGGAGCTCTCCGACCTGGTGTTCGGGGGCTGGGACATTTTCCCCGACAACGCCTACCAGACCGCGCTGCGGTCGCAGGTGCTCGAGCGCCCGCTGCTCGAAATGGTGCGGGCCGAACTGGAAGCCATCAGCCCGTGGCCCGCCGTATTCGATCGCGAGTACGTCAAGCGCCTCGACGGCACGCACGTGAAGTCGGCTCCCACCAAGATGGATCTCGCTCGCCAACTGATCGGCGACATCGAAGAGTTTCAGCGCCGCAGCGGCGCCACGCGGATGGTGATGGTGTGGTGTGGCAGCACCGAAGCGTTTCTCCAACCCCAAGCCGTCCACGCCTCACTCGCGAGTTTCGAAGACGGCCTGCGGCGCAACGACCCGGCCATCGCGCCGAGCATGGTGTACGCCTACGCCGCGCTTACGCTCGGCGTTCCGTTCGCCAACGGGGCCCCCAATCTCACCGTGGATATTCCCGCGATGATGGAGTTGGCGCAGCGCAACCGCGTGCCGGTGTGCGGCAAGGACTTCAAAACCGGCCAGACGTTGATGAAGACCATCATCGCGCCGGGCTTGAAGGCGCGCGCGCTCGGGCTCCGCGGCTGGTTCTCGACCAACATCCTCGGCAATCGCGACGGCGAGGTGCTCGATGAGCCGGCGTCGTTCAAGACCAAGGAGACCAGCAAGCTCTCCGTGCTCGATGTCATCCTGCCGCGCGATCGTCATCCCGATCTCTACGGCGACTACGTGCACCAGGTGAACATTCACTACTACCCGCCGCGCGGCGACAACAAAGAAGGCTGGGACAATATCGACATCTTCGGGTGGCTCGGTTACCCGATGCAGATCAAGATCAACTTCCTGTGTCGCGACTCGATTCTCGCCGCGCCGCTAGTGCTCGACCTCGCGCTGTTCCTCGATCTTGCGCAGCGCGCCGGCATGCACGGCATCCAGGAATGGCTGTCGTTCTACTTCAAGAGCCCGCAGACGGCGCCCGGCTTGTATCCGGAACACGACCTGTTCATCCAACAACAGAAACTCAAGAACACGCTCCGCTACCTCCGCGGCGAGGAACTCATCACCCACCT
>JBGOUW010000144.1:0-10104 GCA_041477755.1 Binatia bacterium | reverse complement strand
TGTCGTTCGCCATCCGCCATCTCGGGGCCGCGGGCGGACTCAACATTTCCGCCTCGCACAATCATCCCGACGACAACGGTGCGAAGTTTTACACCGACTACGGCGGCCAGCCGGTGGCGCCCCACGACGAGGAGATGGCCGAAGCCGTCGGGGCGGTGCGTGCCGTGCGGATCGTGCCGTTCGATGACGCATTCCGTGCGGGGTTGATCACGTGGTGGACCGCCGCCGATCACGAGGCGTATCTCGACGCCAGCCTGCAGCGGTCGCTCGACCGCGGCGCTCGCGGTGCGTTCATTATGTACACGCCGCTCAACGGCACCGGTCGGCGTACCGTACATGACGTGCTGGTGAAGGCGGGCATCCGTGTCGCGCTGGTGCCGAGCCAGGCGGAATACGACGGCGAATTCCCCCACGTGAAGTATCGCGTGCCGAATCCAGAAGTGCCGGAAGCGTTCGAGGCCGCGATCGCCGCGACGCACATGGCCGGCGCGGACGCGGCGTTTGCCAGCGATCCGGATGCGGACCGCCTGGGAGTGGTAGTGCCGACGCCCAACGGTGACCGTTTCCTCACCGGGAACGAAATTGGTGCACTGTTGACGGCGTACATCATCGAGTCGCGCGCGGCGGCCGGAACCTTGCCGCCGCATCCGTTCATCGTGAAGACCGGCGTGACCACCGAACTGATGGCGGCGATTGCTCGCGCCCACGGCGTCGCGGTGATCGGCGATTTGCTCGTCGGATTCAAATATGTCGGCGACGTGATGGAGCAGATCGCCCGCACCGGCCGTTTCGGCGATTTCGTGGCGACGATCGACGATTTTCTGTTCGCCGCCGAAGAGAGCAACGGCGTGCTGGTCACGCCGGCGCTGCGCGACAAGGACGCGGCCGGCGGCGCACTGCTGCTGGCCGAACGGATCGCGCAACTCAAGCGGGAGGGCAAGACGTTGGTCGACGATCTCGATCGCATCCATGCCCGCTACGGCTACTTCATGCACGGAGCGTATTCGCTGATCATGGAAGGGGTGATCGGCCTGCAGCGCATCGAAGACATGATGGCCGCGCTGCGTAAACAACCGCCGGTGCGCCTTGCCGGCTACGCGGTCGAACGCACCATCGACTACTGGGATGAACGTGCCCACGGGCCGATCAAGTCGAGTACCGACCGCGCGTCGCGCAACGTCGTGGCCTTTTACTTCGAGCGCGGGTTGAAGATCACCGCCCGTCCGTCGGGAACCGAGCCGAAGTTGAAGATCTACGTCGAGGCCGGTGGAGACGCCGCGGCGAAGCACCAGGTGGCCGAGCTCGCTGCCGAGGCCACGCTGCAGATGGCGGAACTTCTGCTCGCCACGTTGAACCTGCGCCTGCCGCGCTACGCGCTCGCGTTGTCGCAGCTGGTGTCGGTCGAAAACCGCGTCGACTTCGCCGAGCATTTCGTTGGCGAGCTGGCCGCGCAACTCGATCGCGGCGTGCGCGGCGCGGCGCTCGAGTCGTGGGTCGACCACCGCACTGCGCGCTACGGCAAGGACGGGCGCTTCTTGGTCGCCCCGGGCATTCGCGCCTGCCTCGAAGGAGGCGTCCCCGCGCTGCGTCCGCACGGCGACGCGCTACGCGCGCTGCTTCAACTCAAGTAGAATTGGAAATCCCGTTGGCTTCGACCGCGTATCGCATCGTCTGCATCGGCGGCGGCACCGGGCTACCGGTTGTGCTGCGCGGCTTTCGCGAGTACGTCCGCCAGCAATTGCCTGGTTGGGAAGCGATCGATCTCGACGCCTTGACCGTGGTCGTGTCGGTGTCGGACGACGGCGGCAGTTCCGGTCGCTTGATGCGCGAGTACGATACGCTGCCGCCGGGTGATCTGCGCAACTGTTTGCTTGCGCTCGCCGACGAGACCGCCGAGCCGGTGATGAAGCGGTTCTTCAATCACCGCTTCGACGCCAAGGCCGACGCGGAGCTGGCGGGGCACAGCGCCGGCAATTTGCTGATCGTTGCCCTGGCCCAACTGCACGGCGGGAACTTGCGCCGTGCGATCCTCGACATCAGTCGCGTGTTGTCGATTCGTGGCAACATCCTCTTCCCAACGTTGGAACCGACCGTGCTGTGCGCGCGCCTCGCCGATGGTTCGATCGTGCGGGGCGAGTCCCAGATCGCGCGCCGGAGCAACATGTTGCCGATCGCGTCGGTGTTCCTCACGCGCCGCAACGGCAACGGAACCGCGAGCGAGCCATTCACACCCGCGGCGATGCCCGAGACGCTCGCGGCGATTGCCGCCGCCGACGCCATCGTGTTGGGCCCCGGTAGCCTCTACACCAGCATAGTACCCAACCTGCTCGCTGCCGGGGTTGGCGACGCGATTGCGCAAGCGCGCGCACGCCGCATCTATGTGTGCAACATCATGACCGAGCCGGGCGAGACTGACGACTACTGCGTGAGCGATCACGTCGCCGCCATTCGTCGTCATGGCGGCTTTGTCCCCGACGTGGTGGTCGCAAATTGCCGCCGCATCGACGCGGCGTACTTGACGCAATACGCGACCGAGCGTTTGGTGCGTGAGTACGAGATCGTCAAGGAGTCGCTCGAAGAGGCCATCCGCGCGTCGCGCCAGCGCGAGATCGGTACCGACTCATTGATTGGTCACATCGGCGAACACGCGCAGAAGCTTTACTGGCTGGCCGAAGAGCTGCGCACCATCAACAACAAGACCGTACAGGTGCTCCACGATCCAACCCGCGATCGCTTCGATCCAGCCACGCGCCTCTGCGAGATCGACGCGATCAGCGAAGTCGAGATCATCGAGCAAGGCACCCGCAAGACCGTCATCCGCCACGATCCGACGGCGCTCACACGGGCGGTGCTCGACGCGGTCAGAAGTTGAGTGGCCCGGGTCCGTACTTCTTCCGCCCCGTTGACTTCGCCTGCGCGCCACGGCATCTTCGCCGCCTGTTCGTATGAGCGATCGCATCGTTATCACTGGGGCGCGGGAGCACAATCTCAGGGATCTCACGGTCGAGATTCCGCGCGACAAACTCGTGGTGATCACCGGACTGTCGGGCTCGGGTAAGTCGTCGCTCGCGTTCGACACCATCTATGCCGAAGGGCAGCGGCGCTACGTCGAGTCGCTGTCAGCATACGCGCGGCAGTTTCTCGAACAGATGGAGAAACCCGACGTCGACTCGATCGAAGGGCTCTCGCCGGCGATCTCGATCGAGCAGAAGACCACCAGCAAGAATCCGCGCTCGACTGTCGGCACGGTCACCGAGATCTACGACTACCTCCGGCTGCTGTTCGCCCGCATCGGCAAACCCTATTGCTATAACTGCGGCAAGCCGATCGCGGCGCAGACGATCCAGCAGATCGTCGATCAGATCATGGCGCTGCCGGCGCAGACGCGACTGCACGTGCTGGCGCCGATCGCCCGCGGCCGCAAGGGTGAGTACCGCAAAGAACTGCTCGATCTGCGCAAAGCCGGCTTCGTGCGCGCGCGCATCGACGGCAAGCTGCGCGAGCTTGCCGAGGACATCACGCTCGCCAAGACCGTGAAACACACCATCGAAGTGCTGGTCGATCGGCTGGTGATTCGCGACGGCCTCGCCAAGCGCCTGGCCGACTCGTTGGCGGTCGCCTTCCGTTACGGCGATGAGGTGGTGAAAGTTGAAGTCCTCAACGACGGCGAGAAAGTCGCCAGCGAGACGCTCTACAGCCAGAAGTTCGCCTGTGTCGATTGTGGCATCTCGTATCCCGAGCTGACGCCACGCATGTTCTCGTTCAACAATCCGCACGGCGCCTGCCAGACCTGCAGCGGACTTGGCACCAGCATCTACTTCGATCCCGAGCTGATAGTGCCCAATGAAGCGCTCTCGCTCGCCGCTGGCGCGATCAAACCGTGGGAGCGAAAGAGCGCCAGTGGGCGCTACAAGTCAGTTGAAGAAGTGGTGCAGGCGCTGGCGCGCCGCTACAAGTTCGACGTCAACACGCCGTTCAAGAAGCTGTCGCCGACGGTCAAGAAGGTGATCTTTGACGGCAGCGGCGACGAGGAACTGACCTTCGTTTACGAAAAAGGTACCCGCCGCTACGAGTTCAAACGCCCGTTCGAAGGCGTCATCGCCTGGCTCGATCGCCACTACAAGGAAACCGAATCGGAATACATTCGCGGCGAACTCGATGCCTTCATGAACGCGCGCCCCTGCGCCACCTGCGGCGGCGCCCGCTTGCAACGCAGTGCGCTGTCGGTGCGCGTGCACGACAAGACCATCACGGACATTGCCGCCATGTCGGTGAAGGAAGCGCATGCCTTCTTCTCCCACCTGCCGCTGACGCGGCAAGAGGGAGAGATCGCGCGCCGCATTCTGAAAGAGGTCGTCGAGCGCCTGGGCTTCATGACCAACGTCGGGCTCGACTATCTCAGCCTCGATCGCACCGCGGCGACGCTCTCGGGCGGCGAGGGCCAACGCATCCGTCTGGCGACGCAGATCGGCTCCAGCTTGATGGGCGTGCTCTACATCCTCGACGAGCCGTCGATCGGATTGCACCAGCGCGACAACGCGCGCTTGCTCGCAACGCTCAAGCGTCTGCGCGATCTCGGCAACACCGTGTTGGTGGTGGAGCACGATCGCGACACCATCCTCGAAGCCGATCACGTCATCGACATGGGGCCGGGTGCTGGCATCCACGGCGGCGAGATCGTCGCCCAAGGCACGCCGGCAGACATCATGCGCGATCCGGCCTCGCTCACCGGGCAGTATCTGTCCGGCGTGCGTGAGATCGCCGTGCCGGCGCAGCGACGCAAGGGCACGGGGTGGACGCTCACGGTGAAGGGCGCGACGCAAAACAACTTGCGCAATCTCACCATCGACATCCCGCTCGGCACCATGACCTGCGTGACCGGCGTGTCGGGCTCGGGCAAGAGCTCACTCGTCATCGACACGCTCTACAAAGCGCTGGCGCAGCGCTTCTACGGCAGCAAAGATCGCCCCGGCGCGCACAGCGAGATCAAAGGCTGGCAACTGCTCGACAAGGTGATCGACATCGATCAAGCGCCAATCGGGCGTACGCCGCGCTCGAATCCCGCGACCTATACCGGCTTGTTCGCCCACATCCGCGATCTGTTCGCGCAGCTACCCGAAGCGCGGGCGCGCGGCTATGGGCCGGGGCGCTTCTCGTTCAACGTCAAGGGCGGCCGCTGTGAAGCGTGCGCCGGCGACGGCCTGATCACCATCGAGATGCACTTCCTTCCTGACGTGTTCGTTACCTGCGAAGTGTGCGGGGGCAAGCGCTACAATCGCGAGACGTTGGAAGTCGCCTACAAGGGCAAGAATATTGCCGACGTGCTCGACCTCACGGTCGCCGCCGCGCTCGAGTTCCTGGCGACCATTCCACCGATTCGCAACAAGTTGGAGACGCTGCACGACGTTGGGCTCGACTACATCCACCTCGGCCAGTCGGCGACCACGCTCTCAGGCGGCGAAGCGCAGCGCATCAAACTCGCCAAAGAACTCAGCCGCCGCGCCACCGGCAAGACGCTCTACATTCTCGACGAGCCGACCACGGGCCTGCACTTCGACGACATCCGCCGCTTGCTCGGCGTGCTCGATCGCCTCGCCGATGCCGGCAACACCATCGTCATCATCGAGCACAACCTCGACGTGATTAAGACCGCTGACTACGTCATCGACCTCGGTCCCGAGGGCGGTGATGGGGGCGGGCAGATTCTTGCCACCGGCACGCCCGAGGAAATTGCGCGCGCCAGCGGTTCCTACACCGGCCAGTATCTGCGCGGTGTACTGACTCCGCAAAGAGACGTTGCAACCGCCGACGGACGCCGATGAACGCTGATTGTGATGCGGCAGCGCGGTTGCCCGGCGGATCGGCGAGAGAGTGCTCGTCCAGCACCTCCACCAACCAGCACCACTCACCGAGACGACTCACGATCTCGGCGGCAGCTGAAACCGCACGGGGTAATCACGCTCTGCTGGCGCGGCGAGCGTGACCAGCAGCTCGCCGAAGATGCCGGCGGTGAGGAGCTGCACGCCGACGACAATCAGCAACACCCCGCCGATCAACAGCGGATGATGGCGCTGAATGTTGCCGTATTGCAGCCACAGCGTCGCGATGTAGACGGCGATCAGTACACCGGGGACCAGCAGGGCAACGCCTGCGAGACCGAACAAGTGCGCCGGCCGGCGACGGAAGCGGGTGAGAAACAGTACGGTCGCGAGATCCATCAGGCCGAAGAACGGCCGCATGGGCCCGTAGCGCGAGCGCCCGACGGGGCGCGGCCGATGATTCACCGCCAGCTCCGTCACCGTGAAGCCGCGCCACATCGCCAGCAACGGCAGGAAGCGATGGAGCTCGCCGTGCAACGGCAGCTCGTCGAGCACTTCGCGCCGGAATCCCTTCAGGCCGCAGTTGAGGTCGTGCAGCTTGAGACCGAACAACCCGCGCGCCGCGAAGTTGAACACGCGCGAGGCGAGCCGCCGCGCGAGCGGATCGCGGCGCGTGACTTTCCAGCCGTTGACGACGTCCGACTCGCTGAGCGCGGCGACCAAGCGCGGAATCTCGCGCGGATCGTCCTGCAGATCACCGTCCATCATGATCACGAGTCGTCCACGAGCGACGTGAAACCCGAGCGCCAGGGCTGCCGACTTGCCACACTGCCGGCGCAGGGACACGGCACCGAACCGTGGATGAGCCTGATGCAGCTCGTCGAGAATCGCCGCGGTACCGTCGCTACTGCCGTCGTCGATCACCAGCAGTTCCCAATTGAGTGGGCTGCCCGCCAACGCGTCGGCTGTCTCTTGCCACAACGGCCGGAGCGTCGCGGCTTCGTTGTGAGCCGGGACCACGATCGAGAGATCGATGATGTTCGTCAGCGACCGCGGTACGCTGCCTCCGCCGGCAGCGCTAGGGAGCTGCAAGTCGTTCAATGGCATCCATCTCCTCCGCCCACGTGGTCACGCGCGCCTGTTGCACACGTGCGCGCCAGGTGTCGATCCCGTCCTCGTAAATCCGGAGCACCGCGGTTGCCAACGCATCCGGATCGGCTGGCGGCACGCTGAGACCGGTCACCCCTTCGGCAATCATGTCGCGCAAGCCGCCGACGCGTGACACGATCACTGGCCGATGAAACTGCTGCGCCAATGCGACCACCCCGCTCTGGGTCGCCCGCCGATACGGAGCCAGTACCATGTCGGCGGCGGAGAAGTACACGCCGACCTGCTCGTTCGGCACGTAACCATCGCACAGCCGCACGTGTTCACTGAGGCCCAACGCGCGGATCTGGGCGTCGTAGTGCGCGCGTGGTTCGTAGAACTCCCCCGCGACCAGCAGTGTGCAATCGCGGCGCTGGCGGATCCGCGGCAAAGCCGCGATCACGTCGGCGAGGCCTTTATAGCGGCGGACCAAGCCGAAGAAGAGCAATACGTCGCCGGCGAGGCCGAGCCGTGTGCGCGCGGTGGCAGGGTCGAGCGCGGCGCCGAACTCGGGCAGATCGTAGGCGGGGTGCGTCGTTCGCACCACGCGCGCACTCGCGCGCAAGCGATGGCGCGTGACCTGCTGCGCGTCGGCGTCGGAGTGGACGATCACGGCGTCGCAGTGGCGCAGGCCGTAGCTGGTCAGCCACCGATCCCACGGTGTGGCATCGTGGGCCCCAACGTTATGACAGAGGAAGATGACGCGGGTAGGGCAACGCCGTTGTGCGTAGCGGACAAACGACGCCAGCACGGCGCCGAGCGCCGGTTGCCACCACGCCATGATGATCGCATCGGGTCGGTGTGCGACGATCATGCGCGCGGCCGCCGGCCACGAGGTTGGGAGGAGTGGATCAACGACCACGTCGGCGTGCAAGTCGAGCGGCACCACGCTGCGATCCTCTTCAGTGGTGCCAGGAAAGAACCATTTGGGATACTGCCGCCGCAATCCGACGACTTGCACCTGGTGGTGCGGCCGCAAGGCGCGCACCAAAGCCGTGGTGTAGTGCGCGATGCCGCCGCGTAGTGGCGGCGTCGGCCCCACCAGCGTCAGCCGCAGGGGTCGTGCGCGCGCGGCAAGACTCGTCGTTCCCCCGTCCATCCAGTCGCTCCCCAACGTCGATAGCACATGTTGGTGAGTCGTGCTGGTGAGTGGCGACTAGTCGGACTTGGTTCGGGCTGGTAAGAGACGACGCGGAGTTGATCGGCAAAGTCGTATGTCTGGCCAGCGCTCTCGTGCCGCCCGCCGTGTTGCACAACCGGCCCCCGCCCCCGTGGCGCGCAAGCGGGGTCGTCCCTACGGTTCGTTCTTGCTCATCGGTGCACTGGTGTTGTTGGTGTATGCCAACAGCCTACCCAACGGCTTTGTCTTCGACGATCACACACTGGTTGACTTCAACCCGGAGGTGAATCCGGCGGTGGCGACGGCGGTCGAGCGCAAGGCGATCGAGTACCGGCCGTTCCGCATCGCGTCCTACGTACTGGATCGCAGCATTGGCGGGCACCGGCCGGCGTCGTACCGGTTCGGCAACATGGTTTACCACGCCATCACCGCCAGTGTGGCGTTGGTGACGTATCAGCAGCTCGGGCTCAGTCCAGCGACGGCGTTGATGGCGGCGGCGCTGTTTGCCGCGCATCCCGTGCAAACGGAGTCGGTGGCGTACATCTCAGGGCGGCGCGACGTCCTGTGCGGGTTGCTGACGCTGCTGGGGTTCAGTCTCTATCTGCGGTGGCGCAGCGAGCGGCGGCGGTGGTGGTACCTGGCGCTGGCGGTGATGGCGGTTGCGCTCGCAGCGCTCAGCAAAGAAGTCGCGGCGGCGTTTCCGTTGCTCGTGGTGGCGTACGATCTGACGCTGGCGCCGCCGGACCGCGCGGCGGGCACTCTGGCGGCGTCGGGGCAATCGTTGTGGTCGACGGCGGTTGCGGCAGCGCGGGCGCAGTGGCGGTTATACACCGCCATGGCTGTCGTGGGAGTGGCGGTCGTGAGTTACTTCGCGATCTTTGGGTTTCCGACAGCGCAGCACTGGTGGGGCGGCACGATCGTCACCAATTTCTTGAATGTTGCCTTGCTATGGGTGCACGCCGCGGTGTTGTTGATCTTCCCTGTCCGACTGTTAGCCGACTACTCCGTTGCGGCCGTGCCGGTGGTCGCCACCGCCGTGTACCCGCTCGCGTGGGCGGCGGTGCTGGTGCTGCTGGCGGTGTTTGCGTTGTCGTGCTGGTTGCGAAGGCGAGCGCCGCTGGCGGTATTTCTGCTGTGGTGGATTGCCGCGACGCTGCTGCCGAGTTCGCACGTGATCCCGCACCACGACTTCTTCGCCGAGCACTATCTGTATCTGCCGCTGTTCGGGTTTGCGGGTCTGACCGTGCTGTTGCTCAAGCGGATCGGTCATCACTTCGGCATTGCGCGCCGGCACGTCGAGTGGGCCGGCGTGCTGCTCGTGCTCGTGTATGGCGCACGCACAGCGGCCCGCAACCGTGACTGGCGCGACGATCTGACCTTGTGGCGGATAACGGCGGCGGCGGCTCCCAGAAGCGCGCGGGCGCACGCTAACTATGGTGGCGCGTTGTTGGCGCAGTCCCGACTCGACGAGGCCGAGGAAGAGTTTCGCATCTCGCGCAGGATCAAGCCGCTGATCACCGCGACCTCCGGCCTCATCATGATCGATCACGCGAAGGGTCGGTTTGTCGAGCGCGATCAATTTGTCCAGCGACTCAAGCGCGGCTCCAAAGTGTCGTACACGAACCTGCTGTCGCTGGCGGGATGGTTTCTGATCAACAAGGAATATCCGCTGGCGATCGAGGTCGCCCAGGCGGCGGGGCGAAGAAAAAACTCGGACGAGCGCGCGCTGACCATCGAAGGTTGGGCGCGCGCGCGCAGCGACGATCTCACCGGCGCCTGCCGGCTATTCAACCGCGCATTCCGCGAAAATCCCTACTCCAACGACGCCCGCGCCGGCCGCGACTTCTGCCGTCAGCACGCCGATCGCGCGCCCTAGTTCTAACGAGCTTGTAGGAAAAGCTCAGAACCGGAAGTTTTCAAACGCGTGCTCCTAGAAATCAATACGTTACCCGAACACGAAATCGCTGAACTCGCGTTTCCTCAAGTTGATTCTAGAAAAAGTCCGGACTGAAACACCAG
>JBGOUW010000540.1:0-3371 GCA_041477755.1 Binatia bacterium | reverse complement strand
GGTACTGGTGAACGGCCCCGCCGGCGACCGCTTGTTTGTGACCATGAACCGCAGCAACGATCCCACGCCGACGGAGGCGGCGACGGCGGTGATGTCGATCACCGCCAGCTTGGCCCCGACGCCGACGGCGACGCCGACCCTCCCACCGACCCCGACGGGGACGCCGACGATGATTCCGACTGCGCCGTATAGCCAGTGCACCTTCTTTCAACACACGACGAAGTTTACAGCGCTCTTTGCCATCGCCAGCGGTGACTTCGATCTCGACGGTACGCCGGATCTGGCGGTCGCGGACACGGAGACAGTCGAGGGCACGCAGAAGGGGCGTGTGCGCATCATGCTCGTCAACGCGCAGCGACTACGCGCGCCGGAGTTATCGCCAAGCGACTGCCCTGCGGGCTTCACGCGCGTCGAGCCGCTGGGCGACCAGGCCTACGACGTGGGCGGCATACCGAGCGCGCTGGCTGTGGGTGCCCTCGGTGTCGACGACGCCCCTGACGTTGCCGTCGCGCTTGGCGACGGCACCGTTGTCATCCTGCAGAACAAGCACGATGGCAGCTTCGAGGTGACGCCGATCGTCGTTGGCATCGCGGGTGCGCAACCGGTCGCGGTTGCCCTCAGCGATGTGGATCGCAACGGGCGGTTGGATATCGTCGTCGCATCGAAGGGCGCGTCGCAGGTGGTGATTTTCTACGGGCAGAGCAATGGCAGCTATGTGAAGAACACGATCGAGGTGGGCCGCTTCGCCGCCGGGCTGGTGGTTCGCGATCTCAACAACGATGGACGTCCCGATCTTGCGGTGCTCAGCACCCTGCACGAGGTGGTCGTCCTGCTGCAAGCTCCGCCGGCGACGCCGTCGGGCAATGCGGTGGTCCTCTTCCAACTCCTCTCGGCGATTCCGCTGAGCGGGGACTCGAAAGCGATCACCTGCGACGACTTCGATCGCAATGGGGTGCTCGACTTCGGCATCACGTTGGCGGACGGCGAGCTGGTGCTCATCGGCGGCCAGTTGCACAGCGGCGTCTTGACGTACGGCGAACTCTCGCGCTCGTTCACCGGCAATGATCCGCGGGCCCTGGTCGACGGCGATTTCAACCGCGATGGGCAAGTCGACCTAGCGGCGGCCAACACCACCGACGGGACCTTGTCGTTCTTCTACAACAACAGTGGCCGACTACCGGCGGCACTGGATCCGTTCACGGTTGGGGCGGGACCGGTGAGCGCGGTGGTGAACGACTTCGACCAGGACGGTATTCCCGATGTCGCCACGGCGAACAACACCGATCACTCGATTACGATTCTACGCAGCAGTCGTCCGCTCTTCACCCCAACACCGACGATCACGCTTACGCCCACAATCACGCCCACACCCACGATTACGGGCACGCCGACGATCACTGGATTGGCGACGGCGACGTTCACCCCGGGGACCACTGGTCCGACGACACGGCCGACGCGCACCCTCACGGGAACGCCGACGTTTACGCCCACGTCGTTGCGACCGTTCGGAATTCAGGGTGGTAGCTGCGCGATCGCATCAAGCTCGTCACCGCACGATTGGAGTGCGCTGGCCGCGCTCGGTGTGGCCTGGCTGATACGGCGGCGCGGCACGCGTAGCCAGCGAGGCGAGGTGTGAGGAACGTGGTGAGCAACGCCATGAGATTGCTCGGGCGCGTCGCCGCTGCGCTCGCGTTGTTGCTGGCGGGAAGCGCGCATGCACAAGAGCTGAGCAACTACGGGCGGTGCGATATCGCGACGTCTGGTCAACTGACCGGAATCGTCAGCGACGACTTCAACCGCGATGGCAGCGAGGATATCGCAGCGATCGATAATAGCGGCAGCCGGGTCTTGGTCTTTCTCGGCAACCGTAACATCTTCGCGGTCGGTAACTGCAACGCCGCAGTACAATCGTCCGCCGTGGCGCTTGCCGCCGGCGCGGCCCCGGTTGGAATCGCCGTCGGAGACTTCGACGGCAACGCCATCCTTGATCTCGCGGTGGCCGAGTCGGCTGGCGTGGTCGTGCTCACCAACGACGGAATGGGAACCTTCACCGCCGGCAGCCCGATTGCCGCGGGTGCGGTGCCGAAGGGATTGGCGGTGGCGGACATCGATGGCGATGGCACGCAGGACATCGCCGTCGCCGACGGCTTCGGCGGTAGCGTGCAACTGTTGTTCGGGCGCACCGGTGGCGGTTTTGATGCGCTGATCACCGTCAACGCCGGTGGACCGATCGATGCGGTAGCGATCGCCGACATGAATCGCGACGGCCGAATGGATTTGGTCGCGCTCGACAGTACCGGGAACCGCGTGGTCATCCTGCTCCAGAGCGACGTCCCGCGTCAGTTTAGCATCGACGAGCAAGTCGTGGTGCCGCAGGCACCGCGGGGGATCGGTGTCGGCGACTTCAATCGCGATGGCTTCCCCGATTTTGCCGTGGTCAGTGCGGGGGGCAGTCCATCGGTGGCGGTGTTCCTTCGCCAGAGCGATGGCGCCTACAAGGTCGAGGACGAGCACCTAACGACACGGCCGTTGGCGGCGATCGCCGTCGGCGATCTGAACCGTGACGGCCGACTCGATGTTGCAGCGTCCGGTGGCGCGGTGGCAAGTTTGTTCGCGGGACTGGGTACTGGGAAGCTCGCCGAGCCCACGGACTATGCGCTCGGTGTTGGTAGCAGCGCGCTGGCTCTTGCCGACGTGGACGGCGACGGCCGGCTCGATATTTTGTCGGCGAACGCCACCGTAGGTACGATCACCGTACTACTGAGCAGCAACCCTCCCGCGACCCCGACTAACACCGCGACCCCCACCAGCCCACCGCCATCGCCAACCGCAACCCCGAATCGCGATTGCTGCGTGCAGCACGATTCGCCGGGGTGTGCGACCGCCATTTGCGAGCAATGCGTCGCCGGCATCGACCCCGATGGCTTTTGCCACAACAACGGCTGGGACCCAGGCTGCGTGGAGATTGCGATGAGCGCCGCCTGTGCCGCGTCCTGCGCCTGTCCGGGGCCCACGGAGACCCCGACGGTGACGCCGACGGCGACGATCACTGCGACCGCAACACCATCGCTGACCGATACGCCGACGGCGACGGCGACGTTCACGTTTACCGGCACACCGGCGACACCCACGTTCACTTCACGGCCGACGTTCACGGTGACGGGCACATTGCCGCCGACTGCCACGCCAACAAATACGCGGACCCCAAGTTTCACGGCAACACCGAGTGAGACGCCAAGGCGCACGCTCACGCCTACGCTGACCTTTACGCCCAGGGACCTCGCTCATGCCGGAGACCACGACCGGTGTGGCCGGGGCGGCCTCCGTCACGCTCTCGCCGCGATCGTTGGCGAGCGCTCGGACACGGCCGT
>JBGOUW010000612.1:0-2862 GCA_041477755.1 Binatia bacterium | reverse complement strand
GGGGTCTATCGCGTTGTCCTCGATCCCGGGCGGTACCGAGCAGCAGCGACGCACCCAGACTTCGAGCCGTACTCGACAGGCAATGGATTTTTTGTGGCGTGTGAACCCGGATGGGCCATCGGAAACTTCTTTCTCCATCGACGCAACGCCGCTACTGCGGTCGCGAGCACGTGGGACGCACCTCGCATAGAAACCAAGCTGGACTCGACAGACTCGACAGAAGAGGTTGAAGCCTTCCTCGAGGAAATTTTAGCCCGAGAACTCGCGCGTCGTTGATCCTCTTGCTCGGTAATCCGACAGCGAGCGCACCCACTCGTTTGCCGGGTGCGCGGCGCTCCGCTACTCTCCGGCCGCGATTGGTTTGCGTGCCGATGAGTCAACGCGTTCTCATCCCGATGGACTTCAAGCCTGGTTCCGAGCGAGCGCTCGAGTGGGCGGTGGACTACGTGCGCGACCGCGGCGGCGCGCTCGACGTACTGCACGTCGTGCCGCGGCTGCACCAGCTCGATCCGTTCTTTCGCGCCGGTTCGTTGCCGTCACAGTCGGTGGCGGCGATTCGCGAGCGTGCCGCCGAGCGACTCGCGCAGCTGCTGCGCCACAAGCGCGTGCGGTATCACCTGCACGTGGTTGAGGGTGACCCCGCCACGTGCATTGCCGAGCAAGCCGGCGTGTTGCACGCGAGCGTCATTGTTGTCGGTACCAGCGGTCGGAGCAGCGCCGCCCGTCTGTTCCTCGGTAGCGTCGCCGAAAAGATTGTCCACCAGTCGACGGTGCCGGTGGTTACCGTGCCGATGCCGGCAGCGAAGTAGAGCCGTAGCGGCCTCCTTTGAAAATTCTCGCAGGGGGGGCAGTAGGGGCCGCGCTTGCTCGGCCCGGCGGGGCGCAGCGAGCAGCGCCCCTACAAGAATTCCCGATTCATCGTTTTCGGGCGAGCGCAGCTCATGACCATTCGTAGTGAAGATCTTGTCCGATCAAGATGAGAACAAAACCTCCCACGCGTCGCTGAGCGCGCGGACGCCGTGCAGCGTAACGCCGTCGATGGCGGGGAGTTGGCGCAGCGACGCCTCCGGTAGGATGCAGCGCGTGAAGCCGAGCTTGGCGCCTTCGCGCACGCGCGTTTCGGCTTGACCGATCGCGCGCACTTCGCCGGCCAGACCCACTTCGCCGAGCAGCAACGTGTTGGCATCGACGGGTTTGTCGAGGAAGCTCGACGCCACCGCGGCGACAATGCCGAGATCGACTGCTGGCTCTTCGATACGCACGCCGCCGGCGACGTTGACGAAAATGTCGTGCCCCATCAGCTGCAGACCCATCTTCTTCTCCAACACGGCGACCAGCAGCGCGACGCGGTTGTGATCGACGCCGAGCGTCGTGCGCCGCGCGGTGCCGAACGCCGTCGGCGACACCAGCGCCTGCAGCTCCACCAGGATCGGCCGCGTGCCTTCGATGCTGGCGATCACCACCGACCCCGGCACGTCGACCGGCCGCTCGGCAAGAAACAGCGCCGATGGATTCGCCACCGGCTGCAAGCCCGACTCCTTCATCTCGAACACGCCGATCTCGTTGGTCGAGCCGAAGCGGTTCTTCACCGCCCGCAGAATGCGAAAGGCGTGGCCGCGTTCGCCTTCGAAATAGAGCACGGTGTCGACGATATGTTCGAGCACCCGCGGGCCGGCGAACGCTCCTTCCTTGGTGACGTGACCGACCAGGAAGGTGGCGAGGCCGCGGCGCTTGGCGAACTGCACTAACTGGGCGGCGCACTCCCGCACTTGTCCGACGCTGCCCGGGGCCGACGCCAACTCGTCGGTATAGACGGTCTGGATCGAATCGATCGCGAGCACGCGCGGCATCAGTTTCTGCGCATGTTCGAGCACCCGCTCCAACGAGGTCTCCGCGAGCACGAGCAGTTTGTCTTCATGTACCCCGAGGCGATCGGCGCGCATCTTGATCTGCTCGGGCGACTCTTCACCGGAGACGTACAGCGTCGTGCCGTCGCGCGCGAGCGCGGCGAGCGCCTGCAGCACCAGCGTCGACTTGCCGATACCGGGATCACCGCCGATCAGCACCGCGGAGCCGGGCACGACACCGCCGCCCAAGACTCGATCGAGCTCGTCGATACCCGACGAGCGTCGCGCTTCCGCAGCGCCGTGCACAGCGGTGATCGATTGCGGTTCCGCGGCCGCTCCGCCAGCCGTCGCGCGGGCGCTGGTCGGCGCCGCCTCCTGGCGCTCTTCGGCCATCGTGCTCCAGCCGTCGCACTCGGGACAGCGCCCAAGCGAACGCGGCGACTGAAACCCGCATGCTTGGCAGGCATACACCGTGCGCGCTTTCGCCATGGCGTGGCTATAGCACAGGTGGTTACCGACTCATCCTTCTCATCCTCTTCATTCTCGCGGCAACTTGAAGATGCGAATCGTCGGCCCGGTGGAGTCGGCACCGGGCGTGAACTCGGCCACCACCGGCACAGTGAAGAGCACGTGGTAGAACTCCGCCGCAGTGGAGCCGCCGATGAACGGCGGATTGTAGACGCGATTGTAGATGTGCGAGCTGGCGATCACGTAATCGCAGCCTTGTCCGAGGTACCAACTGTACGGTCGCTGCGCCAACGACCAGATGTAGATGACGCGATAGTCCGTCGCCGAGAGCTGCGGCGTGTATTCCTCGCGCACCACACAGGTGCCGGCCGGCAAGTTGGTCTGCACCCATTGCCAGGCGAGCGAGCGCGTGTCGGGGCGCCTTCGTTCTTGATTCATGCGCATCGCCTCGCCGAGCGGCGGCCAGGCGAGTCCGAGCGCAACCATTGCAATCACCGCAATCACCGCGCCGGCGACGCGTGCCGGCAAGACGCGCGTGCCGATCTCG
>JBGOUW010000275.1:0-6769 GCA_041477755.1 Binatia bacterium | reverse complement strand
TGCTGATCCCTGAGAGCTGAATCGGGGCTGAACGATGGCGCGTCTCTTAGTGATCGAAGACAACCCTGACAACCTCGAACTGATGACCTATCTGCTCAAAGCGTTCGGACACGAGATCACGACCGCGCGCGACGGCGCCGAGGGGATCGCGGCGGCGCAACGCGACCTGCCCGACTTGATCGTCTGCGATATCCACCTGCCGAAGGTGAGCGGGTACGACGTGGCGCTGCAGCTCAAGCAGAACCCCAGACTGCGGCCCATCCCGCTGATCGCCGTCACCGCGCTGGCGATGGTGGGCGATCGCGACAAGGTGCTCGCCGCCGGGTTCGACGGCTACCTTCCCAAGCCGATCGTTCCCGAGACGTTTGTCGGGCAGGTCGAAGTCTTTCTCGCACCGGGCCAGCGGCTGCCGAAGCCCGCGATCGCACCCGCGGCGGATACGACTGCGAAGGCTTCTCTACCAACACGCACCCGCGCTAGAATCCTCGTCGTCGACAACTCCTCCATCAACCTCAGCTTGATGACGAGCACGCTCGAACCGTTCGGCTACCACGTCATCCTCTGCCACACAGCCGCGGAGGCGATGGCGACAGCCCAGTCCATGCGCCCGGATCTGATCATTTCGGATCTCCACATGCCCGGACACGACGGGTTCGACCTCATCAAGCTGGTGAAAGCCAACCCGGCGCTGCAATCGATCCCGTTCGTGTTTCTCTCCTCCACCGTGTGGGAAGACGAGGACAAGCGGACGGGCTTGGGCTTGGGCGCTGTGAAGTTCATTCAACGGCCGATCGAGCCGCAAGAACTCTTGCGACAGATCGAAGTGTCTCTTGAGCCGGTGTCGTCGAAACTCGACGCGCGCAGCTCTACACCCGGTAGTCGACAGGCGGAAGTGGATCATGGCGACGATACTGATCGTTGATGACCGCCCGACGAACCGCGAGGTGCTGACGAGCTTGCTCGGCTACAAGAGGCATCGGCTGCTCGAAGCCGGCGACGGCGCCGAGGCGCTGGCGCAGGTGCGCGCCGCGCGCCCCGATCTCGTCATCACCGACATTCTGATGCCGACGATGGATGGCTATGAGTTCGTCCGTCAGTTGCGCGCCGATCCCGCGATCGCGGACACACCGGTGATCTTTTGCAGCGCGCATTACCTGGAACGGGAGGCGCGGTCGTTGGCCGAGCGCTGCGGTATCGCTCAGATTCTGAACAAGCCGATCGACCCCGAGCAGGTGCTGCGCGCGGTGGACGCCGCGCTGACCGGTGGGGCACCGGCCCCGCCGCCACCGGCTGAGGATTTTGATCGCGAGCACCTGCGCGTGATCACCGACAAGCTGTCGCAAAAGGCCGAAGAGCTACGCGCGATGAATGGGCGTCTAAGCGCGCTCATCGAGCTCGGACAAGAGCTGGCCTCCGAACGCGACCCGGTGCAGATTCTCGCCGGCCTGTGCCGCGCCGCGCGTGAGATCGTCGGCGCGCGGTTCGCCGCTGTCGGTATGCCCGACGATACTGGGCAGCAGTCGCAGTGTTTCCTGACCAGTGGCATCGACGCCGAGACCCTGGCGCATCTCGGCGCGCCGCTCGGCGGACAAGGTGCCCTCGCGACGCTCTCGATGGAGCGCCGCGCCATCCGGATCACCGGCACGATCGCGTTAGCAAAGGCGGGATTGCCGGCGAACTACCCGGCGGCGGCGGCGCTGCTGGCGGTGGCGATCGTGTCGCTGAAGACGCACTACGGCTGGCTGTGTCTCACCGGCAAGCTCGGCACCGACGAGTTCAGCGACGAGGACGAGCGCATTGCCGTCATGCTTGCCGGGCAGGTGGGGCGAATCTACGAGAACGGACGACTCTTCGCGGACCTCCGCCGCTACTCGACCGAGCTGGAAGCGGAAGTCGCGGAGCGCAAGCGGGCAGCGGAGCAACTCCGCCAGCACGCCCTGCGATTGGAAAACTTGCACGAAATCGATCGAGCGATTCTCGCGCAGGAGTCGGCGGAAGACGTGGCGCGCGCGACCCTCGTCCGCATCCGCGCGTTGGTGCCGTGCGATCTGGCTACGGTCGTACTCTTCGACTTCGAGTCGCGCACGGCGCGCCGTCTGGCCAGCAACGCAATACAAAGCGAAGCCCTCGATGTGACGGTGCTCTCCCTCGATGAATTCTCCGCTCCGGAGGTGTTCATCCAACACCCCAGCCGCTACGTCGAGGACATTGCGAGCCTGCACCCGCGCCCACGGATTCTCGATCGGTTGTTGCGCGCCGGAATGCACAGCGTGATCACGGAAGCGCTGCTCGCGCAAGACGAGCTGCTCGGGGCGCTCAATCTGTCCGCCACCCGCCCGGCGGCGTTCACGCCCGAACACCGTGAGATTGCTCGCGAGGTGGTCGCGCAACTGGCGATCGCAATCCAACAAGCCCGCCTGCGCGAACAGCTCCAACAACACGCGACCGAATTGGAGCGGCGCGTCCAGGAGCGGACCGCCCAGCTCGAAACCGCGAACGAGGAGTTGGAGGCGTTCAGCTACTCCGTCTCCCACGACCTGCGTGCGCCACTGCGCGCGATCGACGGGTTCAGCCGGGCGTTGCTGGAGGACTACGCCGGCACGATGGACGAGCCAGCGCGCCACTACCTCGAACGCGTGCGGGCGGGTACGGAACGGATGGGCCAATTGGTCGACGACCTCCTCGGCCTCGCGCGCGTGTCGCGCGGCGAGATCAATCCTCAACCGGTCAATTTGAGCGAGATCGCGCGGGATGTTGCGGCGCAATTGCAGGCGGCGCGCCCGAATCGTGAGGTTACCTTCGTCTGCGCGCCGGCGCTGGCGGTCGAGGGCGATTTGCGGTTGCTGCGTGTGGTCTTGGAAAACTTGCTCGGCAACGCGTGGAAGTACACCGGCAAGCGCGCGCACGCCCACGTCGAGTTTGGCGTGCTGGCGGATGGCGGATCGCAGATGGCTGATGGTCAGAGCTGTGAACCGGGGTGGGGTGGCGGAAACGATATGCCATCAGCCATCAGCGATATGCGAGTCTTTTTTGTCCGCGATGACGGCGCCGGCTTCGACATGCGGTACGTCGGCAAACTGTTCGGCGCCTTTCAGCGGCTGCACACCACCGCGGAGTTCGAGGGAACCGGTATCGGCCTGGCGACCGTCCGGCGCATCGTGCATCGCCACGGCGGCCGCATCTGGGCGGAGAGCGCGCCCGACAACGGCGCGACCTTCTACTTCACGCTGGCGATGCCAAAGGCAGTGCAAAATGATCAATCTCGCGAGCACAACAGCCGCCACCACTGAGGATCGAAAACCGCCGCACGCTGCGGCCGCTCGCCGAGCGCTGCGGCTCTTGTTGATCGAAGATTCGCCCGACGACGCCGACCTCGTGCTCGACCAGTTGCGACGCGGAGGGTACGTAGTCACCTGCGAGCGCGTGGATACCGGGCCGGCGCTGACGGCCGCGCTGGACCAGCACACGTGGGACCTCGTGATCGCCGACCACTCGCTGCCGCAATTCAGCAGCACCGAGGCACTGGGTATCATTCAAGCGCGCAAGCTGGACCTGCCGTTCATCATCGTATCGGGGACGATCGGTGAAGACGTTGCGGTCAACGCAATGAAGGCGGGCGCACACGACTACATCATGAAGGGCAACGTCGCGCGCCTGTTGCCCGCCATCGAACGCGAGTTGCAAGAAGCCGAAATCCGCCGCACGCGCATCCGCGCCGAACGGCAACGTGCCGCCCTGCTTCAGGTCGCCGGTGACATCGCCGGGATGCTCGACTTTGCCGCGCTGCTCGACCGGGTGCACCAACGCACGGTGGAACTCCTCCCGTGTGATGCGGTGTTCACTTTTGGACTGGGCCGCGACACCGACCAGATGCGCTTACTCGGCGCGCGCGGCATCGCGCCGACGGAACTTGCCGGTTTACAAGCGATGGAGTTTGATGAACTCAAACCGTCGCGTGGTCGAATGAGCGACCACGCCGAAATCCGGATCAACCAACCGACCGATCGGACATGCCTGCCCCTACGCGTACGCGAACGATGTGGCGTGACGGCCGTGATCGCAGCGCCCATTCGGGCGAAGACCCGCTACTTCGGCACCATCATCGCGTGCTCCACCCAACCCGGCCACACTTTTGAAACCCACCAGGTCGATCTGTTTCAGGGCATTGCGAGCCAACTCGCGGTGGCGATGGAGACCGCGGAACTCTATCGCGTGCTCCAAGATGAAGCCGATATCGTCGGCGCACTCGCGCGGGCAAGTAGCGAATTGAACGCCGCGCCAACCATCGCCGCGCTGCTCGATCGACTGTGTCACTTGGTTCGGGAGCATGTCGGATGCGAATCCACTCACTCGCTGCTGTGGCACCTCGAGCGCGGGCAGTATCGTGCGATCGCACAGGCGGGCGAAGCACCCGAGCGTTGGCAGGCGCTTCAGACCACGACGCTGAGTCGCGACGAGTTGGCCCCACTCACTCCGCTCATCCGGAAACATGGACTGCTGCACATCGTTTCCGCCGATGGCACCGACGCGACCTTCAATCCGATCTTCCGTTGGCTGGGCGTTTCCACAGGGATCATCATGGCGCTGTACCATCAAGACGAACTGATAGGAGTGCAGACCGCGTATGGCCGGCGCGCGGGTGGACCGCTCACCTCGAAACAAAGGCGCATCGCACGCGAGCTGGCTGTGATCGCCTCGCAGGCGGTAGCGCGGGCGCGTTTGATGGAGCAATTGCGGCAAGCCAACCGCGTCAAATCGGACTTTCTGGCCTCCATGTCGCATGAGCTGCGCACGCCCCTGCACATCATCATGGGCTACAACGATCTGGTGCGCGGCAGCGATTTCGGTCCGGTCACCGACAAACAAGCGGCAGCGCTCGCGCACGTCGACAAGAACGCGCGTGCGCTGCTTGAATTGATCGAATCGACACTCGGCCTCAGTAGCCTTGAAGCCGGGCAGATACCGGTCAACCTGACTCACGTTGGGGTGCCGGCTCTGATTCACGAAGTGCTCACCGACAGTGCTGCGCAGCTCGAGAAGCCCGACGTGCATGTGGTCGAAGACGTCTCGTCGGATCTGCCGTTGCTGCTCACCGACTCGGTTAAACTCAAAGTCGTAATCAGGAACCTCCTTGAGAACGCCGTGAAGTTCACCGACCACGGCCGGATCACCGTTGCTGCACGCAGCACCGCGGGCGGGGTGAGCATCTCGGTCCGCGATACCGGTATCGGTATCCCGTCCGAGGCGCTGCCGATCATCTTCGAATCGTTTCGGCAAGGCGATTCGTCGCCGACACGCCGCCATGGTGGGGTGGGACTTGGACTCTATGTGTGCCGCCGCATGCTCGATCTGCTGGGTGGCACCATCGCGGTGGAGAGCGAAGTAAACCGTGGTTCGACCTTCCGCCTGTGGTTGCCAACGCACGCCGGCGCGAACCCCAGCACCTTGTCACTCTAGCAGCCCCTTGAAAAAGTGCGGCGCCCCCTTCGACGGGGCTCAGGACAGGCTTCGAGACGGCGCTTCGCGCCTCCTACCAATGAGCGATTCACCACCGCTTCCCCTCCTGACCAAGGAGGGGTCAGGGGAGGTTTCGAACCGCGCGCGGGAACCTCCCCCTATCCCCCTCCTTGGTAAGGAGGGGGAACATCGGCCCAACCTATCCGTGCCCCACGGGTCGGAGCCTCAGGGCGAGCGGGAAAGTGTGGCAGAAAGGGGAAAACCGCTCATGCTGAGGAGCGCCGACAGGCGCATCTCGAAGCCTGTGGGGTTTTCCAACGGGCGGCTACGCGCCGCGGTTCGTCGTCACGTTGCTCGACTAGTGCGGTGTCCGCACCGTCGTCACCGAAACGCCGTCCTTCTTCACGCAGGTGATAGCCTCGTTGTCGGTATCGGTCGGATAGTAGAAGCCAAACCAGTTGCAGTGCTCGTTGGTGTCGGTAAACGGGCCGAACTTGAAGTCGTTGTCCGTGGTGTTCTCCCAGTAGCACTGCCATTGCAAGCCCTGCCCCGCGGCAAATTCCAGCGGCGGAGCGTGGACCGCGAACGGCGGGTCGTCGTATCCAACGTACTCGTAGGTCAGATCGCCGAGCAGGTTGTCGTCCCAGCGATACGCCCAGAAGTGACGGCCGCGGAAGTGGTAGTGTCCGGTCTCCGCCATCAGGACGATTGGTTTGGGAAACACACACTCGGCGGTCGCCGTAGGCGTGGAATGCGCGGGGACGAACACGTCCTTGTCCTGGCCAAAGATGGCGCCCGCGTGCGCGGTGACGCTGCCGGGTGCGGCCGCGTTCAGATTCATCAGCACCTTGCCGTCACCGTCCGTTTCCAATGAACCGACGTTGACAAAGTGGGTCTGCATCAGCAGCTGCTCTCCGGCGTGGAAGTGATACGCGACGCCCTCCGGTAGCTCCCAGTCGCTGTGGCGCAATTGCGTGGCGACCACCAGCTCCCACTTGTCGAAGTCCACTGCCGTGTTGCACACCTCGACGCCGTCGGGGAGGTTCAACGTCGAATCATACGGCCGATACAAATGAACGTGATGGCTGCCGCCGGTCACCGCGATCTGGAATCGGTTCACGTCGAAATCCACGTCGAAAGGAAGTTTCAAGTAGTGACAACTGGTTTCCTCTTTGCCCTTTGGAATTGCCGCAGCCGTCACTTGCAACTGCACGCCTTTGGCGGGCGGCGGTAACACGATGTCGCCGGGCTTCTCGCCGCCACCGCCGAGCGGGCGGCCATCGTCACCCGGAACGATGCCGTCGTGCGGCGC
>JBGOUW010000267.1:0-6984 GCA_041477755.1 Binatia bacterium | reverse complement strand
TGTTTTTTTTTTTATTTGTTTTTTTGTTTTTTGGGTTGGGGGGAGGTTTTGGTGGCGGTCGTTGTTGTTTTGGGGGGGACAGGTATTTTCGGGGGCGTCGATTGCGTCGCCCCTACAGGGAACAGGGAATCTCGTGGAACCCCAGTTGACGATAGCGTCAGCTCCAAGTACGTTTCGTCTCTGGCTATGCGAGGCGCAACCAATTTTGGCCGCGCCGATTTCGACCGCGAAGGACCGCCTATGACTCATGATGAACCCATGGAAACCACCAACGTACGGCAGATCGACGCCTTCAAGGCGCCGATGGAAGTGTGCTGGCAGTTCGACTACGCGATCTCGCACGAGAAGCTCGACAACCTTTACCGCAAAGCCAAACAGGCCCAGTGGGACGCCGAGCAGCAGCTCGACTGGAGTATCGAGATCGATCCGTCGAAGCCGATCATCGACGAAGAGCGCAACTTCTTCCTGCGTATGCCCTTCTTCAAACGGCTGTCGCAGACGCAACGCGAGACCTTCGCGGCCCACGCCACCGCGCAGCTGCTCTCGCAATTCCTCCACGGCGAGCAAGGCGCACTGATGACGGCGTCGGCACTCACCCATGCCGTACCCGATTACGACGCCAAGCTCTATTGCGCAACGCAGACCATGGACGAGGCGCGCCACGTCGAAGTCTACCACCGCTACATCAACAAGCTCGCGCTCGTGTATCCGATGTCGCCGTGGCTCAAGGAGCTGATCGACGCCACGCTGGCGGCGAATCACTACGCCAAGATCATGGTCGGCATGAACATGGTCGTCGAGGGCCTCGCGCTCGCGGCGTTCCACAACATGCGCAAGGACACTTCGTGCCCGCTGCTGCGCAGCTTGACCGAGAACGTGCTCCGCGACGAGTCGCGCCACGTCGCCTTCGGCAATGTCTACCTCAAGCAGACCCTTGCCGACATGCATCCCGACGATCGCGAAGACGTCGCGCAGTTCGCATTCGAAGCGGTCAAGGGCATGGTCGATGCCCAAGGTGGCGTTGACGGCAGTGGGCAGCGCAAGGCCGATCCCGGCTTCCTCAAAGTGCTCGAACGCAGCGGCATCGATCTGCAGGATTTCATCGCCGCCCTGCACGAGGCCGGCGCCGCCGGGATCAGGATGAAGATCCCACCTGGCCATCTCCACTCCTTCCGCGACTTGATGATGCCTGCGCTCGTCCGCGTCGGCGCGGTCACCGAGCGCTCGCGCGAACTCTACCAGCGCGAAGGCATTCCCATCTGGGACGACGTCTCGGTGCTCGAGTCGATGGAAGACGCCGACACCGGCGACATCGTGTTTCCGGACTGAGATCATTTCCGGCTCCTCGTAGGGGCGACGCATGCGTCGCCCGCAACCAACACGGCTGTCAGAGAGAGGACAGAGGGCGATGTAAGCATCGCCCTACGCGGCGGCGTATGGATTCCGTCGGCGCCCACATATAGAAGGAAGCGCCATGCTCGTGGAGTCTTGGGGCGGGCGGAGGAGGCGATTGATGAAAACACTTGCGGCGATGATTGGGATGGCGCTGGTGGCGCTGCCGGTTGCGTCCGGATGCCATCACGGGACATCCAACTCGGCCGGCATTCCCTCCAACCTGCGTGTCGGCATCGCACCCGTCTATCCACCGCTCGCGTTCAAGGACCACGGGGAACTCAAGGGCGTGGAAGTCGATTTCGCGCACCTGCTCGCGCCCGATCTCAAGATCAAGGTGACCTTGGTTGAGCTGACCTGGGATGAGCTGATTCCCGCCCTCGTCGATGGTCGTATTGACGCGATCATGTCGGGTATGTCGATCACCGAAGAGCGCAGCAAACTGGTCACCTTCACGCATCCGTACTTGCGCGTGGGACAGATGGCGCTGATCCGGCGCGCCGACTACAACCGCTTCCGCGATTATGCCACGATGAATCTGCCGGCCACCCGCGTGGGCTTCCACAGCGACACCACCGGCGAGCGGTACGTGCGGCGCAAGCTCTCGCACGCCACGCTGCGTGGATTCGAATCTCCCGACGCCGGCGTCGCCGCCTTGCGCGCCGGCGAAATCGACGTCTTCATCCACGATGCGCCGACGATCTGGCGCGTCACCGGCGGCTTCGAGCAGAAGGAAACCCAATTGATGGGCCGCTACCGAATGTTGACGGAGGAGTATCTCGCCTGGGCGGTGCGCAAAGGCGACGAGCCGCTGCGCGAGGGGCTCAACTCCACGCTGTTGCATTGGCAGAACACCGACCAGGTCGAATCAGAGCTGGACAAGTGGATCCCGGTGCGCAAAGTCAGCCTCGATCTGAAGGCACCGAAGTAAGCCGCCCGCCACCAGTCCGTTGAGCAACCCCGCATGTTTCGAGACGCGTCTGTCGGCGCTCCTCAGCATGAGCGGTGCTTCCTTTCTGCCACAACGCTTTCCCGCTCGGCCTGAGGAGGCGCGAAGCGCCGTCTCGAAGGGCGCCGCGCTTTTTCAACCGGCTGCTACGGCGGATCGCGCAGCGCGAGTTCTGCAGCCGTGGGCTCGTCGAGTGTGGGACGGTATTCGCGTCGGACGTAGTCGAACGAGCCCTTGCGCACGTTGAAGAACGCCAACTCGGGCAGGCTGAAGAGAGCGCCCCGTAGTCCCGCGCCTAGCGTGTGCCCGCGGTCGAACGGCGTCATGAGTACACCCGCAACGCTCGCGGCCACGCCGGTGGCGAGATTCAGCGCACCGAAGATGGGGCGCGGGGCGACGATGTCGTCAGTGAAGAACAGGAAGATCGAGTCTTCCGGTCGTTGGCGATAGACGGTCGACGTGAGCGTGTTCGACTCGCGCAGGTAGACCGCGAGTCCGTTCTCGTGACGGTACATCTCGGCGAGGCGCGTCGCCCGGTACGAAGCGATCTCGCCGCGCTCCGCAACGCGGTACGCGCCGTTCACCGCGGCCGCCGATACGAACGGAATGAAATTGAGCGACGTACGCGTGTCGACATAGCCACCGAGGCGCTGAGCGGATTCGCTGGGTCCCAACGTGAGGTTCACGACCCTGAAGATCTCCGAGACGCAATTCCTCGTGACCAGGTTGTAGCCGTAGAGCTGTGTGAGCTGTGCGCGGTAGCCCCGCTCGCGGGCGTTCGCTCGCGCGAGGCTTGCACGCAGATCCGCCTCGCTCGCGAGCGGATGAGTGAGGTCGGACCACATGACGGCGCGCGATGGCAAGAGAAGACCTGGATGCACCCGCAGATCCTGCCTCTCGTGGATCGCTGCATGCAGCGCGTGAAAGCGGTTAGCGGCGGCTTCGAGCGTGTTGAACTCGGCTTCACGGATCGGGCTGGATACGAGCAGCGGTGCGCGCGCGCGTTGCAACTGCTCGCGCGCTTCGGCCAGCAGATCCGGCAAAATGTCATGGCGCGACGCCAGCGCCGCGTGCTTGATCACGGTCGCCTCTGGCGGGAAGGCGTCGAGGAAGACTAAGCGCCCCCGCTGCTCGGACTCGTGCAGCGCCGCCAGACGCGCCATGCCGACGAGCAACGCGAATCCCCAGTCGGGACGATTCGAGCGCAGCAAGCGAGTCAGTTCAGTCGCCAACTGTGCGGTGAAGACATGCAGCGCTTCCACCTCTCGCGCATCGAGGTGGAACTCCTCCTGCGCCGGCGCGTAGTACGTATCCGGTTGCAGCGGCAGGGCTTGATCGAGCGCGCGCAGTGCCAGCCATCCGGTTAGCAAATCGCGGTAGTGCGACGAGAACGCATACGCGCTGTCCGGGTAGGTTTCAGAGAGAAGGGCCGTCGATTCGTCGCGCTCGTCCGGCGCGAGCTGCGCGATTTCATCCTGCACTTCACGCATCCGCTGCTCAATGAAGTGTGCGCCGTACTCTTGCCGCACTCGTTCACGCAGCGCAGTCAACGGAGCTGACGCTTCCCCTTGGTTGGTGAACGTCACGCCGGTCGCAGGCTCAGCGAAGAAGAACCCGGCGCCCGGTAGCCGCACACCGGCGCCATCGGGCTCGCCGCGGGCACGCGCGAGCAGCGCCTGCAACAACGCGCCATCGCTGCCCGCGTCGCCGAGCAGATCGAGCTGCCGGCTCTGGACCAGATAGTAGGTGCTAAAGCGGTCGCGCAGCAACGCACAGGTGTCCGGCGACGTCGCGATGCGGCTGACATGAACCCTGCGATTCTCCAGCATCGCGTACACGTAGAGAAAGCCCGACCATTCGTCGCGATGCAGGCGCAACACACCGGAGGAATCGTGTTGGAAGTGGAAGGTCTCTTCGCCGAAGCGAATCGCCGCGTGCCCGCCACTCGATCCACCTTCGTTGCCCTCGACGTAAACGTAGTCGACGAAGCACGCCGGCGTGTCCGCTCCGGCCGGCACCTGCGTCAGCACCAACGCGAGCAGCGTGATAAAGGCGATCATCTGCATCCGGCGTCGCTATCGGTTTCTAGCGTGTGGAATCGTACCCCTGCTGGATCGCGTCCATCTTGCGTTGGTCGGAACCACCGAGGTTGCGCTGGTAGGCTTTCAACTGCGACGGATTGACCTTGGCCTTTCCGAGTCCTTCGCCGATGCCCACATAGGTGGCCATGTTCTCTTCCCAGTTTGTGACGCCGTGCTTCTTGGCGAGTTGCCCGAGATCAGATTGGAAGGTGCGGAAGTCGTTGCCGGAGGTGACGAAGGCCTGCGTGTAGTCACGCACGTCCGCCTGATAGGTGCGCTCGGCCGCGCCTCCCGACGAGCTGGACCAGCTGGTGATCGGACTCGAAATCGATTGCGAGAGACTGTTCGAACTGTCCGAGAACGAACAGGCGAGCGGAGTGACCATAAGCAATGCGAGCGTGACGAGAACCGGTATGCGCGACATCAGCGAGTCCTTTCGTATGCGAGATATCCGTCGATCCAACGCGACGCTTGATCTACCCGAAACCGGTGCGGCCGGCCAACAGTTACCGTTGATCGCGACCATGCGTCTGTGCCGCGTAGGGTCGATGATCGAACTGTGCTAAGTCGTCGCGCGATGAGTCGCTGGAAGACACTGGCGGTGGTCGTCGCCAGTGGCCTCACGCTACTGCTCGCGGCCGCACTCCTCGTACCGTACTTCGTCTCCCTTGATTCGGTGCAGGCTCGGATCGTGACGGAGCTGTCGCAACAGCTCGGCGGGGTGGTGAAGATCGAGGCGGTGCGCCTGTCGTTCCTGCCGTTGCCGCATGTGGTCTTGACTGACGTGAGCGTGGCGATCCCGGACTCGTTCGGCGCCACGTTCGAGTCGGTGTCGGTGTATCCGCGCCTTGCTGCTCTCGTGCGGGGCGAGTTTCAGCCCGTGCGCGCCTCGCTCACGGCCCGCGACGTCACGATACGGCTGCCGCGGGCGAACGGAACCGACGGAGCATCGATAGCGGCTTCTCCCGCGATGACGGATTCTCCCGCGCAACTGCAAGCGGCCGCCGCGGGTGCCCTGGCCGCGCTCTCGTCGGCTGCGGCCGCGCGGGCGCCGGGGCTGGTTGTTGTCGTCGAGAGCGGCTCGGTTCATCTCTTCGATAGCCACGCGCGCGCCGTGCTCTTCACCGATGTCACGCTGCACATGCAGCTGCCGCCCGATCGCCTGCGCCTCGATCTGACCTGTCGTTCGAGTCTGTGGGATCATCTGACGCTGCATGCAGCAGTCGAGCCGGTAAGTTTCAAAGGCGACGCGCGCATCGAAGTGAGTCACCTGCGGCCGCACCTACTCGCCGCGCAATTTCTACCCGAGCAAGGCCTGCAGGTGGAAGACTCCGACGCGAGTCTCAACGCCCGCGTCACTTTTGACGAGAGTGCGGTGCTGCAGGCGGAGCTCGATGGCTCGCTTCCCCTGCTGACATTGCGCCGCGGCGACGAGAGTCTGGTGATCAACGGCGAGAGTGTGAACGCTTCGCTGCGGATCGCTGACAGCACCACCACGTTCTCGTTGCACACCCTGCAACTCGCGCAGCCTCGGCTGCTGTTGTCGGGTGAGGTTTCCTTCGATGCCGGGGCTCCGCTGGCCCGCGTGCAATTGGAAGCTCGCGATGTGGACGTGGCGGCGGCGCGCACCGTCACAACTTTTTTCGCGGCGGGGGCGGAAGTCGCCGGCGAAATTTTCGGTGTGTTGAACGGTGGGAAAGTTCCGCGTGTGCAGCTGCAGGCGCAGGGCCCGTCATTCGCCGACCTGATGAGTTTGAACGCGCTGACGATCGATGGGGCGCTAGTCGACGGCCAGGTCCGTGTCCCGCAGACCGGGATCCCGAAGGCAGCGCTCGAACTCTCCGCTGTGTCCGGCGATGTCGCCGTTGCCAATGGCGTCTTGCGAGGCGAGCGGTTGATCGCCCGGTACGGCACGGCGCGCGTGCACGACGGAACGCTGCGCCTCGGTCTTGCCGGCCCCGCGCCCGAGATCCACGTTGATGCGACCGTCGAAGCTGATGCGGCCGAAGTTCCGGATCTGCTCAAGCGGTTGGTTGCCAACGCGGCGCTTACGCGTGAGCTCGATCACATTAGCCACGTCGAGGGCACGGCCACCGCGAAGTTGGCCTTGAGCGGCACCACGCACGACGTAGCAGTAACTGTGGACGTGGCGCCACTCAGCCTGTCGGCTCGCCTGGAAGGAATGAAGGAGCCACTGCGCATCGAGGGGGGTAACGTCGCGTATGCATCCGGCGGCATTGCCGCGACGGACATTCAGGTAACTAACGGCGGGTCGACCCTATCCCATGTCTCCGCGCGCCTCGACTGGAGCAACGCCCGCGCGTCGATTGCCGCGACGGCCGGCCCGTCGCGCGTCGTGTTGGCCGAGGTCTTCCCGTTCGCGAGCCGATGGTTGCGCGACGTGCCGTGGAATCCGGAGGCGGTCAGCGGAACCGTCATGGTCGATTCGCTCAGCATCGCCGGGCCGGCTGACGCACCCAGTGATTGGCGTGTCGCTATGGCCGGCGCCGTGGAACAACTCGCGATCGACTCGCCGCCGCTGCGCGAACACCTCGCCCTGCG
>JBGOUW010000416.1:0-4540 GCA_041477755.1 Binatia bacterium | reverse complement strand
GCCAGCAGGTGTTCGCTGGTCGCATCGAAGTTGATCTCCGGCGCGATGGTGAAGTCGGCCAAGCCGGTGACCGGGTTGCCCAAGGGCGCGGCGGGTGGAGCGCCGAACTCGAGCGGAGTGATCGGATTGCCCGCATACAGGTTCGCCTTCGCGATGACCCACACCTTGACGTACTCGAAGTCACCTGCGTTCGAAAACATGTTCGTCGTGATGTAGACGTTGAACTGATCGACGCCGAGGCCGGGAAAATCGGCCCAGTTGTCGTTCGTCTGCACGCCGCCGTCCTTGTCGGCATCGATGGTATAGCCCCACCAGTCTTGCGACGCGCTCGATCCGACACTCAAGTTGCTCGGCGTGCTCGATTTGGAGACCGCGATACGGAGCCACGAGTCGGGGCTCGACTGGCCGTCGAGCGTGATCACAACGAAGCGGTCACCGTGCGGATCGTAGATGATCTTCGGATCGTAGGTGAAGCCGTCGGCCGAGCGCGCGCCGTTGTGAAAGGCATCGAGCGCGCGTTGCTGCGTCTTGGTGCCGTCTTTCGCAAACAAGGCGATACCGCCGTTCACCACCGCGACCAGGTGCGTCGGTCCCGCAGCGATGATCGGATCAGGGGGAAAAAAGCCAGTGTACGGAATACCGGAAAAGTTCGCCGCCAGTGGTGGCGCCTTAGGTTGTGAGGATGCGCCGATTGCGGTGCGTGCCGGCGGCGCGACGGCGAAACGCGGCGATCGTTGCGTCGGTTTTACGCGCGGCATGCGCGGCACGATGACGGGATCGCCAGTGCGCACATGCGCGCCGTCGGGTACGCCGCCAGCATCCACGACGGCGAGGCCGGGTACGCCGGAATGCTCGATTTCAGGAGCGCTCGCCGCTGCAACCCCGAACGCAAACAGCAGACTCAGGATCGCCCCGCGCGCGCAGTGCGCAACGGTCACCGCTACCGCCCGTACTCGAACAGCACCTTTACCGCGCGAGCTTTGCCCTGGTGCCAGCACGACATGAAGGCGGCCTTGTAGTCATTGAGTTGGTAGCGGTGGGTGATGATCGGTGTGACGTCGAGACGTTTGGTACGGATGAATTCGAAGTACCACTCCATCGCGTGCTGACGGCGACCGCCGTATTCCTCCATTGCGAATGCGTTGGAGCCGACGATGGCGAGCTCCTTGAAGTAGAGCGGAGTCCACTCGAACTGCTTGGGCATCTCGACGCCGGTGACGACGATCTTGCCACGCGGCCGCGTCACCCGCACACCGACTTCGAGTGCTTCGGCGGATGCCACCGAATCGTAGATGACATCGACACCGCCGTTGAGCATCGCTTGCCCATGCCACGGTGGTTGCACTTCTGCGCCGGTGAACTCGCTCACGCCCGTGATGATCTCAGCGGTCGGCCGCCACATGAACACGCGCTCCGCGCCAAACTGTCGCGCCAGTTCCGCCTGATGGTCGAAGCGCGCGACGGCGCAGATGCGGACGGTGGGGTGGAGGGCGCGCAGGATCGCGATGGCGAGCAGCCCGAGCGTCCCGCAGCCGTAGACCAGCGCGCTGCCGCCGTCGACGGGCGGCTGATGCAGGATGGCGTGCAGCGAGACCGAGAACGGATCGGCCAGCACCGCGGCGTGATCGGGAATGTCGTCGGGAATCGGAATGCACTGCGACGCGTGCGCCGGCACCAACGGCGCGAAACCACCGGTGGCGTGCCGACTGTTGCCGGTGTGGATGCCGGCGTCGATCACGCCGCGCGTGAAGTTCTCGCACTGTGCGTACTCGCCGCGCGCGCACCAGGCGCACGGCGGCGTGATCCCCCGCGGCCCGCACGACAGCCACGGATTGAGCACGACGCGCTCGCCGACCTTGCGTGTCGTCACCGTGGGTCCGACCGCGTCGATCACCCCAACCACTTCGTGCCCCAGCACTTGCGGGAACGAGATCAGCGCGGTCATCGGATTGTCGAGCCGACCCTTCAAGAAGACCTGCTTGTAATCGCTGCCGCACAAGCCGCACAGATTCGTCCGAATCGTCACCCAATCGGGCGCCGGGAATTGCGGATCAGGAATCTCTTTCAGCGTCATCGGCGCGAGGGGGCCGACATAGGCCCGCGCCGAAATCGCGCCGAGGATCCGGGTGACCGCTTGCCGAGGTAGACTGTTTTCAAACACCAGGGCGCGCATGGCGAGCCTATAGCAGGGGACTAGTGATTGCGGAATGGGGATTGCGGAGCGAGGAATGTAAAATGCGGATTGTGGAATGCGGAGTGCGGAATGAAGATCTGAGCAATGCGGACCTAGAGATGTCGCAACACGTCGTCGAGAGCGCTGAGCGCCTGTTGCAAGCGGTTTTGAAGAGAGTAGGCTTCCGGCAATGCCTTGGACGCAGTTCGTCGCGCGCTACCAGCAGACCGAGACGCAGCTCCAAGCCTACGTCGACGCGCTACCGTTGTGGGTCAATGTCTGGCGCGCGTGGATGTTCTTCATCTTCACCGCTGCCGTTGTCTTTGTGTTTTCGAAGGCGGAGGCCCGCTGGCTCGCACTGACCATGGTCGTCTCGTTATTCGCCTACAATGTTGTGGCGATGCTCTCCGGGGTCGGCCGGTTTCCCAGTATCGCGTTCGTTCTTCTCTGGTCGCCGCTGGCGCTCTATTGCCTGAGCCGCCGCTCCCATCTTCGCGTGAAGAGTGTGTTCGATCGCGTCTACTCCTGGTGGCTGACTGCGGCCGTCGCAACGCTATTCGTTTCGTTGGCCTTCGACACCTACAACGTGGCCTACTCCCTCATTGCGGGCGTTCCTTAGAAAAGACGTCTCGCGACCGACTCTGCCATCGCACGAAGGAGTCACGGCTATGGGATGTGATCAGCCGAGGCTGCACCTTCCAACGCCTCGATCAACCGCTGCAGCGCGTGCTCAGATTCGTCGTCGGTCAGAACCAGTGGCGGCGCGAGACGGATGACCGTGTCGCGGTGCAAAGTCCAATTCACGATCAGGCCGTGCGCGAAGCAAGCGCGGGCGATGCGTTGTGTGGTCTCGGCGTCGCGGAATTCCAATCCGATCAGCAGGCCCTTGCCACGCACGGCGCGCAATCTGTCACCGATGAGCGACGACAGCCGCGTGCGCCATTGCTCGCCGAGCACGGCCGCGCGCGCGGAGAGATGCTCGCGTGTGAGCACGTTCAGTGCGGCGAGGCCGGCAGCACACGACACCGGATGGCCGCCGAATGTCGTCACGTGCGCCAGCGGCGGATCATGCGAGAGTGTCGCCATGATCTCGCGCCGGCCGATGAAGGCGCCGAGCGGCATGCCGCCCCCGAGTGCCTTCGCCAGCACGAGCAGATCGGGAGTGACGCTCCAGTGCTCGCAGGCGAACAGTTTTCCCGTGCGTCCGAAGCCAGTGATGACTTCGTCGACGATCAGCACCGCGCCCACCTCGCTGCAACGCCGGCGCAGTGCGGGTAGGAAACCGTCGTGCGGGATCTGCACCCCGCCTTCGCCCTGGATCGGCTCGACGATGACCGCGGCGATCGATTCGTCGATGGCGCTCAGCGCCGGTTCGTCATTGAAGGCGAGAAAGCGTACGCCGCTGAGCAACGGCTCGAACGGCTGGCGGTAGAGAGGGTTGCCGCCGACCGAGAGCGCACCGAAGGTATCGCCGTGAAAGCTGCCGTGAAACGCGACGAAGCCGGTGCGGCCGGTGAACTTGCGCGCGGTTTTGAGCGCGCCTTCGACCGCTTCGGCCCCGCTGTTGGTGAAGAACGTCACGTCAAGGTCAACAGGTGTGAGTGCGGCGAGGCGGCGCGCGAGCTCGACTTGCGGCGCCTCGATCGCCTCGCCGTACACCATCACGTGCAGATAGCGCGCGGCTTGCTCTTGCACGGCGCGGACGACGTCGGGATGGCAGTGGCCGACGTTGGCCACGCCGATGCCGGAGAGCAGATCGAGATAGGCGCGCCCCTGCGTGTCCCACACCGTCGCGCCGCGTGCGCGATCAACGACGATGCCAAGGGGGTCCGGCGAAGTTTGACACACGTAGCGCAGAAACGCCGCGCGCAGTTCGTCGTCGTGCTCGTCACTCATCGCTTGTCACCGTCCCACAATCCATTCTGCTACTCGCGGCCGGCCGCCCTGTCGCCAGCTCAAGTCGGGTCGCTGCATTTGGCCGAGAGCACACACGCGATGCACGCCGGCATGTGTGAGCAGCGTCTGCAGTTCGTCCCGGCGGTTCGCCGGCGCCGCGATGCCCGCCGCTTCGAGGTACGGGCGTACGGGCGCGAGGATCGTCGTGAGTTCCGAAGGCGCATCAAGCGGCTTGACCCAGATGGTCCGATTGAGCGGCGTCGGAACGAACGCGGGTGTGGCGTCGTACACCACGGTCCACCGTACATCGCTGGGTGATGCGAACAGCGTGACCTCCTCACCGCGGGCACTGCGCCACTCGGCTTCCTGACGGAAGCGCTGCAAGGCGGCTTGCTCGGCGCGACTCAGCTGGCGCAACGGCAGCTCGTCGGCGAGTCGATCGAGCGCGCGGCCGAGGGTGTCGGCGAACTG
>JBGOUW010000082.1:0-12686 GCA_041477755.1 Binatia bacterium | reverse complement strand
GCCAGCGATGCATGAAGTCGCCTTCGCAGTACTCGACCACGGCACCGTCGCGGCACTCGCGATGCCATTCGCAGCCATTGCTGGAGTGATCGCGGCATTGATTCAGTTCGATCCATGCGTCGCGCGCCTGGTGCGCGTCAGCGAGTGGGATGCGCTCGTCTTGCCGTCCATGATGAATGAGCACCGGCACCCCACGTGGGGGCTTGCACTCGATTGGAATGCGCCCGCCGCTCACCGGCGCGATCGCGGCAATACGATCGCTCATCACGCAGCCGAGCAGGTGACTGAAGTATGCGCCGTTGGAAAAACCGGTGGCGTACACACGTGCGCGATCGATGCAGTACGTCTGTTCGATCAAGTCGAGCAGACGGGTGGTGAACTTGAGATCGCGATTGCCGTCGACCGAACCGATTTCCCAACCAGTTCCCTCGAACTTTTTCTCGTCTCGTCGCAGCACCACCGGCAAGCCGTCGGGATAGACCGTGATGAAGGCCTCCTGTTTGGCGATGTCGCGGAAGCCGGACACATTCCACACCCCGCCGCCGCTATGGCCGAGACCGTGAAAGTCGAACAGCAGCGGCGCCGCAACGTGCGCCTGGACGCGCGCCGGCACGTCGAGAATGTACGAGCGTTTGACGCTGTCGATCTCGATGGTGCGCTCCAAGCGCTCGCCCGTCTCGATCGTCGCGGTACTGCATCCCGCACTCGGTCGCGGTGCGACTTCCCCGGCGTACGAGAACGTTGCGGCGAGCACATTGACCAGCGCGATCATCATCAACGGCAGCCGACACATGCTGCGGCTATGGCACGCGCGGATGGTTGGTTCAAGACGGCGGCTTGCGTTGTCCGAGGTGGCACAGGCATCTTGCCTGTGGCGCACCGGCTGGAAGCCGGTGCCACCAACACTACGGTGAGAAGGAAGGATCCGCATGGCCGCACCGCTGCGCTTCGGATTGTTCGTGCCCCAGGAAACCGCCGACGCCGGACTGCTGCGCGAGATCGCGCAGACCGCCGAGCGCTGCGGCTATCATTCGCTGTGGGTGTACGATCATCTTTTCAACTACCCAACGCCGGGCAATCGCGTGGTGCTGGAAGCCTTCACGACGATGAGCCTGCTCGCGGCGTGGACGCAAACCATTCGCATTGGCGCGTTGGTGCTGTGCGACGGCTACCGCAACCCGGCACTGACGGCGAAGATGGCGGCGACGCTCGATGCGCTCAGTGGTGGACGAATCGAGTTCGGCTACGGCGCCGGCTGGCACGAAGGGGAGTACCGCGGTTACGGTTACGACTTTCCGCCGGTCGCGACGCGCATCGCGATGATGGAAGAGGCGCTGACGATCATCACCCGGCTGTGGGAAGGCGGTCCCGTTACCTTCGAAGGCAAGCACTACCGGATCAGCGAGGCGATCTGTGAACCAAGGCCGCTGCAGCAGCCGCGGCCGCCGATCACCATTGGCGGTGGTGGCGAGAAGTTGCTGCTGCGCGCGGTCGCGCGCCACGCCGACATTTGGAATTATTTTCCGGGTCCGCTCCCGGAGTACGAACGCAAGCTGGCGCTGCTCAAGGACCACTGCGCGAAGGTCGACCGTGATCCCGCGACGTTGCAACAGTCGCTACTCGTCCCGACCATCACCGCCGCGTGGGAGAAGGAAGTGCGCGATCAGCTCGAAGGCGCCAAGCGGCGCGGCCTGCTGTGGGCGCAAGGCAACGCCCTGGTGCAAGGCACGCCCGACATCGTCGTGCCGCGCTTCCGCGACTACATTCGCCGCGGCGTGTCGCTGTTCATCCTCGCCCTGCCCGACGCGCGCGATCTCAAGCAGATCGAGTTCGTCGCCGAGGCGGTGATGGCAGATCTCATGTAGCCAAGGGAACACAGGCAAGATGCATGTGCCACCGATAGAACAGCCACTGGAGTCGAAGACAGTGGCACAGGCTTCCAGCCTGCGCAGTCTTTGGAAGGTATCGAGACGCACACGCCCACCTGGACCGAGATCACAACGCAACGAGCACTCCTTCACTCGGAGCGAGCGTGAAGGATGTGAGCGCTACCGCGCCCAGCGAACGACCGGGATCGGTGGACAGCTCGATCCGACCCGATGCAAATGGCAATGCGAGGGTGCGCGCTTCGGCGGCGAAATTGAGCGTGATCAGTCGCCGCTCGCCGGCGTGCTCGCGCAGGTAGACGAAGGTGTCGTTCGCGCTGTCGAGGGCGTGGTAGCTGCCGTGCATCAGGGCTGGAGTGCGCTTGCGATACCAAATGAGCCGACGATAGAAACTCAGCACGGACCGCGGATCGTCGCTCTCGACCGCGACGTTGAGCTGATCGTGTTCCGCCGCCAGCGGTAGCCACGCATCGCTCGCGGTGGTAAATCCCGCCCGCTCCGAACGGTCCCAGTGCATCGGAGTGCGGCAGGGATCGCGACCAACCGCTGGGAAGCGCTTGCCGACTGGATCGCAGACGCGTTCGAGCGGGATAACGCCGTCGCGCATGCCGAGTTCCTCACCGTAGTACATGAAGGGCGTGCCGCGCAGGGTCAGCAACATCAGCGCGGCAATCTTGGCGCGCGCCTCACCGGCGACGGGATCGTCGAAGCGCGAACGGTGCCGGGGTACATCGTGGTTCGAGAGCGTGTAGGTTGGCTGCACGGCCGGCGGCCACACGCGCTCGATTTCGTCGATGCGTTCGCGAAAGCTGGCCGCATCCCACGGCGTCCACAGAAAGCGGAAGTTGAACCCGAGCGGAAGCTCGTCGTGTCCGTTGCCTTGATAGGCGGCGATGCGAGCCGAATCGTATAGCCCCACCTCGCCAACCATCGCGCGGTGGCCGTAGCGGTCGAGGATGCGGCGCCAGCTCCGAATGATGTCGTGCACCTCGGGTTGATCCTCGTCGTACCGGTGTACCTGGCCGCCGTAGTGAATGATCGGATGCTCTTGATCCGGCTCAGGCTTCGGATTCGAGCGCAGCGCCGCGTCCTTCACCATCTTGTGAATCACGTCGACGCGAAAGCCGTCGACGCCGCGCGCCAGCCAGAATTCGATTGCGCCTTCAATCGCGGCACCGACGTCTGGATTGCGGTAGTTCAGATCGGGTTGCTCGACGAGGAACGAGTGCAGGTAATACTCTCCGGTGGTCTCGTCGAGTTCCCACGCCGGTCCGCCGAAAACGCTGACCCAGTTGTTCGGCAGTCCGCCGTCGGGCGCCGCATCGCGCCAGATGTACCAGTCGCGCTTCGGGTTGGTGCGCGAGCTACGCGACTCGCGGAACCAGGCGTGCAGGTGCGAGGTGTGGTTGGGGACGAGATCGAGGATGACGCGAATGCTGCGCTTGTGCGCTTCGGCGATCAGCGTGTCGAGATCGCCGAGCGTGCCGAACACCGGATCGACGGCGCAGTAGTCGCTCACGTCGTAGCCGAAGTCGAACATCGGCGATGGATTGATCGGCGTCAGCCACAACGCGTCGACACCGAGCGAGTGGGGCGTGCCGTCGTTGAGATAGTCGAGCCGCTGTGTGATGCCGGCGAGGTCGCCGATGCCGTCGCCGTTACTGTCCTGAAAGCTGCGAACGTAGATCTCGTAGAAAACCGCGGTGCGCCACCACTCGATTGCGGATTGGGGATTGGGGATTGCGGATTGTTTAGAGTCACTCATCGAGCGCGTTCTAATTCCTCAATCCGCAATCCGCAATCCCCAATCCGCAATCGCTACGTCTTGACTCGTTCCACACACGCCTTGAACTCGCGGTGCCAGTTGGTGACCGTGCCGAACTGTTTCAAGTATGCGTCGAGACCCATCAGGGCGCGGTCGAGGAAGACGCGATGGCCGGGGGCTTTGAAGATGCGCGCTTCGAAGCCGATGCTGGCGATCTCCATGCCCTTCTCGACCGAGTTGAAGGTCCTCGGATCGTACGGGCGGTCGATCATCACCGGCTCGAAGACGATGTACATGATTCGCACCATCGGCTTGGGATCGTCGCCCTTGTCGAGGAAGCCGAGGCGCACGAAGCAATTCGCCATCGCGGCTTCATCGCGGGCAAGAATGGCGCGCGCCAAATCGTGATAGCCCTTGCGGATCGGTTCGGGGAAGATGCGGATCGAACCGAAGTCGAGGATCGCCAGCTTCGGGTGGAAGGTGACGAGGTAGTTACCCGGGTGCGGATCGGTGTGCAGCATGCCGAACTCGAACACCTGCCGCCACAGGGTACGGAAGTATTTCAGCGCCACCCAATCCTTGAGCGATTGCTCGACACCGGGACCGAGGATGTCGGCGAACGGGTAGCCTTCGATGCGGCTCATCGTCAGCACCCGTCGCGATGAGAAGTCGGGATAGACCTGCGGGATGACGATCTCATCGTCGTCGCGGAACATCCGCTGGAACAGCGCGATGTTCTTCGCTTCGTTGATGTAGTCGAGCTCCTCGTGCAGACGCTCTTCGAGCTCCTGGTAGACTTCGGAGGGATCGATCTTCTGGCGCATCACATCGCGGCCGAGCAACGCGAACGTCTTGAGCAGGGCTTTGATGTTCTGCAGATCCTCGTTCACGGTCGCTTCGACGCCGGGATACTGCACTTTGACGACGACGTCTTCGCCGTTCGGCAAGCGCGCGGCGTGCACCTGCCCCAGCGAGGCGGCGGCGAACGCATGCTCCTCGAAATGCGCGAACACCTTCTCGGGCGGCTTTCCCAGTTCGCGCTTCACCTGCTCGCGAATGAGCGCGTAGTCCATCGGCGGCACGCGCGACTGCACCACCGACAACACAGCGAGCGCTTGCGGCGGCAGGATGTCGTCGCGCATCGACAACATCTGCACCAGCTTCATGAACGCGCCCTTGAGTTCCTTGGAGCCCTCGACGACCTTGACCGCGCTGCGGATGTGGGTGTCGAGCATGCCTTGCTGCCGCTTGTCGGCCGAACGGAACGGCCACTTGAGCGCTTCGAGCACGTAGGACGAACCAACCGACGTCGCCATCTCGCCGACCTTGAGCACGCGCTTGGCGCGCCCGCGCGTGAGGGTGTTGCTGGTCTTGCGCTCTTTCTGTGCTGCCATTGCCGGTTCCGACGCTCGCGGCAGCATGGCGATTCAGTTGCGACGGCGCAAGCGCCTTCGGGCGCTCAGGCGATCATGCTTCGCGCGAGGGTTTCCTCTCCGTCGGGAGACTGTCGAAGAAAGGAGGCGGGCGGGACGCCCGCCCTACCGAGGATTTTGAAACTCAAGAGAATCCGGGTAGCGCAGGCGTCCCGCCTGCGTCTTCAGAGTGCTCATCGACAGGGAGAGGGAGAAGCGGAGGTTGACCCACGACCGCAGACTGGGGGATGTTCGCCCCACGAAAGGAAACCTCATGGCGCTGTTCGACGACTTTCGCGACAAGGTGGTGCTGGTAACGGGTGCGTCGAGTGGTATCGGGCGCGAGACCGCGTTGGCGTTTGGTGCCGCCGGTGCGCGCGTGGCGCTGGTGGCGCGGCGGCGTGCGGCGCTCGAGGAAGTCGCGCGCGCGATCGTCACCAAAGGCGGCAAGGCGCTCGTAGTGCCGGCTGACGTTACCAAGCCCAGCGCGGTGCGGGCGTGCATCAAGACCGTAGAGGCGCGCTTCAAGCGCATCGATGTCGTCGTCAACAACGCGGGAGTGTTGATCCCGTCGCCGGTGGTGGAGTTGAAGCCGGCGGACCTCACCGCGATGCTCAAGGTCAACGTCTTCGGCGCGCTCGCCGTAATGCAGGAGGCGGTGAAGGTGATGCAGCGCCAAGGCGGCGGCTGCATCGTCAACGTCGCTTCGCTTGCCGGCCGCCGCGGCGTGACACCGTTGGGCGGTTACTGCGCCAGCAAGTTCGCGCTGGTCGGGCTCACCGAGGCGTTACGTACCGAGCTGCACGGCAGCAACGTGCATGTCGCCCTCGTCATGCCTGGAGTCATCGACACGCCGATGGCACAAGGGTTCGCTGAAGACGAGCAACTCGGCAACATGTGGCCGGCGGCCCTCAACATGCCACCGGCATGGGTGGTGTGGGCGATCTTCGCCGCCGCGCGCTTCCGCTTGGTGGAAATCTCCGTACCTCCGGGCGCGGCGACGTTGGAGAAGTTTGCGGCACTGATGCCCGGCGTTGCCGACTCTGTAATCCACTGGGGCACGCAGGCCACGCAGTGGATCAACGCGCTGCTGAACGATCGAAAGGGATGACGCTGCGGTCGCGATAGGTGATGGGCGCCGGCGGGCGCACAGCCGTGCGCCCCTACGATATCCGGACCGTCTCTGTAGAGACGCACGGCTGTGCGCCCGTCAGATGGACTACATTCGCTCGATGATTGTGCCGGTGCCCAAGCCGCCGCCGCAGCACATCGTGATCAGGCCGTAGCGCCGCTGGGTGCGTTCCAGCTCGTGTAGCGCGGTGGTGATCAAGCGCGCCCCCGTGCTGCCGGTGGGATGACCGAGCGCAATCGCGCCGCCGCTCGGATTCACGCGCTCCGGATTGGGCTCGACCTCCTTCATCCACGCGAGCACGACCGAGGCAAACGCTTCGTTCACTTCGAAGGTGTCGATGTCGTGCATCGACAGTCCCGTCTGCTTCAACACCTTGCGCGTCGCCGGGATCGGCCCCTTCAACATGGTGACCGGATCGACGCCAACCAACGTCGTGGTCAGGATGCGTGCGCGCGGCTTGAGTCCGAGCCGCTTCGCCGCTGCGGGTGATGCCAACAATACCGCGGCGGCACCGTCGGAGACTTGCGACGACGTTCCCGCCGTGTGGATACCGCCGGCCTCGACCGCATTCAGCGTCGCCAACTTCTCCATCGAAGTCTGGCGCAAGCCTTCGTCGCGCTTGATCACGCGCTTCTCGCCGGTCGGGTTGCCACTCTCGTCGAGCACCGGCGCTTCGATCGGCGCGATCTCGCGATCGAAACGCCCTTCCGCCCACGCTTGATTGGCGAGCGTCTGGCTGCGTAGGCCGAAGCGGTCGGTGTCTTCGCGGGTGATGCCGTACTCCTTGGCGATCATCTCGGCGCCCTTGAACTGCGACGCGTAGGCGTAGTGAGTCGCGTAGCTCGGCGGCAGCGGCGAGCCGCCTTTGGTCATGTTGGAGCCGAGCGGCACGCGGGTCATCATCTCGACGCCGCAGGCGAGCACGACCTCTTCGATACCGGCGCCGATCATGCCGGCGGCGAGGCTGGTGGCTTGCTGGCTCGACCCGCACTGACTGTCGACGGTGGTGGCCGCGATCTCCATCGGGAAACCTTGCGACAGCCAGGCGACGCGCGCGATATTGAACGACTGCTCGCCGACTTGCGACACGCAGCCGCCGACCAGCTGGCCGACTTCCCGCGGGTCGATCTTGGCGCGCTCGACGCAGGCGCGCTGCACCGCGCCGAGTAAGTCGGCCGGATGCAACCCGGCGAATCCGCCCTTGCGTTTGCCGATCGCGCTGCGCGCGGCTTCGATGATGTAGACCTCTTGCATGGACATCTCCTTCAGTCGGTGGTGCGCGCCAGCTTGGCAGAAGCACCTGGTTGGCGGAAGCCTCTCCGGGCGCGGCCTCAGTGCACCAGCTTCTCCGCCAGCGCGTCGCAGAACTCCGTGGTGGTGGCGGTGCCGCCTTGATCGCGGGTGCGGACTTGGCGCTCGGCATAGATCTGTTCGATCGCTACCATCAAGCGGCGCGCGGCTTCGCTGAAGCCGAGATAGCCGAGCATCATCGATGCGGACAGCAGCGTCGCGGTCGGATTGATCGCGTTCTGGCCGACGAGATCGGGCGCGGTGCCGTGCGCCGGTTCGAAGTAGGCGTACGTATCCCCGTAGCAAGCGCTCGGCGCCAAGCCGAGGCCGCCGATCAGGCCGGCGGCGGCGTCGGACAGAATGTCGCCGTACAGATTTGGCAGCAGCACCACATCGAGTTCGGTCGGCTCGGCCACCAGCCGGCGCGCGAAATCGTCGACGATGTAGCTCTCGAACTCGACGTCGGGATACTCCGCGGCGACGCGTTGGGCCACCGCGCGAAATAAGCCGTCACTGCGAGGCAGCATGTTGTGCTTGGTGGCGCAGGTGACGCGGCCGGGACGGCCGAGGCTCTTGCGCCGCCGCGCCAGTTCGCAGGCGAAGCGCGCCACTCGCTCGCTGCCGCGCTCGGTGATGACTTTCAGCGCGAACGCCCCAGGGGCCATCTCGGCCACCGCGCGGCGTGAGGTGATGCTCTGCAACTTCAGCGGCGCGAGATCGGTCACGTCGCCCTCGACGCCGACGTAGAGGTCTTCGAGATTCTCACGCACGATGACGAAGTCAATCCCCGCCGGCCGCGCCAGCGGACTTTCGAAGCCGACGCAGTAGCGGATCGGCCGCACGTTGGCGTAGGTGTGCTTGCCCCAACGCAGATAGAACAGCGCGGCCGCGCTCGCACCGCTGGTCGCGCCGAAGAGCGTGGCGTCGGCGGCGTCGATCATCGCGCGCGCTGCGGGCGGAAAGGCCGAACCGTGCGCAGTCATGCCGGCATCGCCGACCGGCGGGTAGACCCATTCGAGATCGATCCCGAGTTTGTCGATCAGGGTGAGGCTGGGCCGCACCGCCTCGGGCGCGGCGCCGTCGCCTTCGATGACCGCGACGCGCTTCATGACTGCTGACTCGGATTGCGGGCCCTAGGGCAGCCAGGGACGGCTGCCTCCACCAGGAACGAAGATCGCTCGCAAAATGACTTTGCTCCTACCACTGTGTCGGCCACTGCGGATGCCATGGACGCTCGCGCTCGAACGCACGCGCGGCCTGCAGCACGAGATCGTCGCGGTGGCGCGGACCGACGATCTGCATGCCCATCGGCAGCTTGGTGCGCGACACGCCCACGCGCACCGTGGCGGCGGGATGCCACGACAGGTTGAATGGAATGGTGAATGCGGCGACCCCGGCGAGGATCTGCTTGCGCCCTTCGGTCTCGTCGGGGAACGGCCCGGCCGCCGGCGGGGCATCGTACGGAACGGTGGGGGTCACCAGCAGATCGAAGCGATCGAAGATCTCGGCGCACCAGTTGTTGAGCTGCATGCGCAGCTGCGCCGACTTTCCCCACGCTTCCGGTGTCATCTGCCAGCCCATCTTCACGCCGGCGAGAAACGTGCGGCCGAACTTGTCCTCGTGCTCCGGCAACAGATGATGCAAGTGCGACGCTGCCTCGAAGGTACCCAGCAGACCCCACTCGCGTCCGAGCTGCGGTGGGCCGCCTTTGATCTGTTCGACGCGGTGGCCGAGTTGCTCGAACACTTTCACGTTGGCCTCGACCGCGGCGGCGATGTCGGACTGCACGACGGCGTAGCTGAGGTCGGGCGAGTACGCGATGCGCAGCTTCTTCGACAGCGGCTGGCGCACAGTGTCGAGGTAGGAGATCCCGGGATGCGGCAAGCTGTTCGGATCGCACGCCGACGCGCCGACGACTTGGTCCATGAACAGCGCGCCGTCTTCGACCGTCTTGGTGGTCGGACCAAACACCGACGTGTCTTGATAGCGCCACTCGGGGAACGGCCCCATCGGAATGCGGCCGAAGGAGGTCTTCAACCCGAAGCAGCCGGTGAAGCTGGCGGGGATGCGGATCGAGCCGCCGCCGTCGCTCGAGGTCACCAGCGGGAGCACGTTGGCCGCCATTGCCGCGGCGGAGCCGCCGCTGGAGCCGCCGGGGGTGCGTTCCAAATTCCACGGCGAGCGGGTGACGCCGTACACCAAATTCTTGGTGATGGCGGTGTAGCCAAACTCGGGCGCATTGGTTTTGCCGACGACGATGGCGCCCGCAGCCTTCAGGCGCGCGACTTGAGTCGAGTCGTGCTTTGCGAGGTTGTCGCGAAACGGCAGCGAGCCCATCGACGTGACCAGTCCGGCGGCGTCTTCGAGATCTTTGACACCGAGCGGAACGCCTTCGAGCGGCCGCGCTTCGCCACGCGCGATGCGCTCCTCTGCGGCTTTGGCGTCGCGCAACAGCGCGTCGCGATCGCGCATGGCGACGACGGCGTTCAAATCCTTGTTGGTCGCATCGATGCGGGCGAGCACCGCCTGCATCAGCTCGACCGGCGATGCCTTGCGCGCGCGCAGCGTGGTGGTCAGTTCGATTAGGGTCTGCCCGAGCAGTTCGTGCATGGTGCCTCCGTGTCGATGCTTCCCCGTACTACGTTTATGCGTCGCACGGCAACGGAAGATCGAGCTGCTGTGCGGCTATCGCTTCGCGGCCCGCGACGCGGGCCAGACGTGGTCTTGGACGCGGCGGTATTGGAACTCGTCGTCGATCTCGCCCCAGAGTAGATCGGGGACCAAACAGACTTTGACCGGGCGCGTGCGGGCGGCGGCCGCCAGCGCGGTGTCGTAATCCATGCGGCCGTGGCCGTGGGTGGCGACGAAGGTTTCGAAGGCGTTGCGCATGAGCGCGGCGAGTGGCTGCGAGACGCGAGCGATGCCGACGAACTCGCCGACGGCCGAGTTGAGTTCGGAGCGATTTTTCGAGAGGCCGTGCAGCGTTGCGTCGACGACCTCGACCCAGACCTCGTCGGTTGCCTGTGTGAAGCCCGATACCAAGACGACGTCGGGATCGGGATGCGCGAGCAGCCCGTCGAGCGCGCGCGGTTCGTAGAACAGATCGCTTTCGAGCAGCAGAAAATCCCCGTCGATCGAATCGAGAGCGCCCGCCAGTGACGCCATGGTTCCGGTGGTCGTGTATGCCGGGTTCTCGATGACCTCGATACCGCTGCGGCCGGCAGCGAAGCGATGGTATGCGTCGGCCTGAAATCCGGCGACGATGACGATTCGGTCGACGCCGCACGTGTGCAGGAGCGCCACCGAGCGATCAATCAGGGCCTGGCCGCCGATCTCGATGAAGCCTTTGGGCTGATCCGCGTGAACGCTGCGCAGCCGCGCGCCGAGCCCGGCGGCGAGAATGATCGCGCTGCGCGTGAGCATCACGCCCTCGTAGCGCCTTTGCGGATGTTCGCACAAGCCGCGGGGGCCATGGCTCGCGATCGGGTGACGCGTGCCCGCGCGCCGTGCTAGAGCGCGCGTGGATGATCGTGGCACCTCGCGACGTTGGTTCCGTTCTGTGGCGATGGACGCGGCGTTATCGGCCGGCAGGTGGCCGTGCAAACGGGTGGCCGGCGTCGACAGCGGTGTCTAGCAGTTTTGACCTTCTGCCGATTCGCCCGCCACGCGTCGTGGAAGTATTTCACCCCGGCTCGGTGCGCGACGGCCAGGTTGAGCGCGCAGCGGTCGCCGCCATGGTGACACGCGGCATATCCGACCTGACCGGCGCGCCAACCGCGATCGACGCGTGGCGCAGCCTGTTTGCCCCCGGCGATGTCGTCGGTCTCAAGGTCAACCCGGTGGGCCGCCCGCTGGCGATCAGCAGCTTCGCGCTAATCCACGAAGTGGTGGCCGGACTGCGGCAGGCGGGAGTGCGCGCGCGCGACATCGTCGTGTTCGATCGGTTTCGCCGGCAGCTGCGCGCCGCCGGTTACGTGCGCAATTTGCCCCTCGGTGTGCGCTGGGACGGACCGTCGGAAGACTGGGATGTCGCTCAGATCGCGCTCGCCGGCTACGATCCCGATGTGTACTGCGAGCTACCGATTGCACCGACGATGGCGGTCGCCGGGGACGATCGACGGCCGCTTCGATCGCATCTGTGCCTGCTGGTTTCCCGGCACGTGAACAAGGTCATCAACTTGCCGGTGCTGAAGGATCACAGTTTGACCGGCGTCACACTGGCGCTCAAGAACTTGTCGCATGGCTTGGTGAACAACGTGAGCCGCAGCCATTGGGGTGGCCGCAACACCTGTGAGGAATTCACCCCAGCCGTCTGCGCGTTACCGGCGATTCGTGAGAAGGTGGTGCTGCACATCTTGGATGCCACACACGCCATTTTCGAGGGCGGTCCGCAGGCCTGCGCGCTGTACACGCGGGCGCATCGCAGGCTCTACTTCGCGACCGATCCGGTCGCGCTCGATTGCGTTGGCCGGGACGCGATCGACACCGAACGCGCCGCGATGGATCTTCCCCCCGTCGCCGGCGCGCACGCGCATGGCTACGGCGAAGCCGCGGTGCCCACCAGCCCCCTTCGCCAGCCGCAGTACATCGAACGCGCCGGCGCGCTCGGCCTGGGAGTGGCCGATCGTACCGGTATCGACCACCGCACCGTCACGTTGTCCGAACGCTGATGATCCACCGCGGTTGCAGCACGGGGCCAGTGTGAAGCCTATCATCTTCATCCACACCAACGATCCCCAACTCGTCGCCGCCACGGTGAACGCGTACTCGCTCACCTCGCGATCGCGTCATCCCGAGTCCTTCGAGGTGCGCCTACTACGTTTGGAGGAGACGCCGCATCTCCACCGCCGGGAGGGCGAGCGATTCGTTGCCGATGGACATCTGCTGACGTGGCGCAACCGCGAGGCGCAGTCGCACAGTCTGCTGCGCATGATGGTGCCGCAGATACTGGGCTTCCACGGCCGCGCGCTGGTGCTCGATCCGGACGTGTTTGCGCTCGGCGATGTGGCCGAGCTGCTGGCGTCCGATATGTGCGGTAAGGCCATCGTCTGCCGCACCCGGCCCGGCCACTACGGCGGCGCGCCCCGGCACTACGCCTCGAGCGTGATGCTGTTGGATTGCAGCCAGCTGACACATTGGCGCTGGGACGAACGGATCGATGCGATCTTCCGCCGCGAGATGGATCCGTATCCGTGGCTGTT
>JBGOUW010000069.1:0-13504 GCA_041477755.1 Binatia bacterium | reverse complement strand
GGTCTGTCCAACCGTGCGCGCGCACCTGCGCCTCCTCTCGCGCTTGGCCTTTGCGCTCAACGACGCCGGATTCAAAACCGCCGTCCTTCGCCAGGCCTCGCGGGACGAGATCCTCAACGAGGCTCGGCGGGTCGAGGCGACGGTTGCATCCAGCGCGGCAAACGGCGGCCAGTCTACCAAGCGGGAATAAATGCTCCTCCTGCTTGGCGCGATAGTCATTCTAGTCGCCAGTGGCGCGGCTGCCCTTCTGACCCAGTGGTCACCGCGGTGGTGCAACGTCACCGGAGCGAGTGGTGCTGTCGCCGGATGTCTGCTTGGTTTGCTACCGGCCTCGCGCGTATTGCTCGGCGGCTCTAACTCTTCGTTGCGGCTACCCTGGGAAGTTCCCGGTGGGGCGTTCTTCGTCCGGCTGGACGCGCTGTCGGCGTTCTTTCTCCTCCCGATCCTTGGGTTGTCGGCTCTCGCGGCAGTGTACGGCAGTGAGTATCTGTGGGCTTACCAGCACAAGAAGTGGCTGGGGCCGCCGTGGTTTTTTTTCAATCTGCTCGTGGCCAGCATGGTGCTGGTTGTCATCGCCCACAACGGGGTGCTCTTTCTGGTCGCTTGGGAGGTGATGGCACTCGCCTCGTTCTTTCTGGTGACTTTTGACGACGAAGCCGAAGCTGTCCGCGATGCGGGCTGGACCTATCTGGTCGCCACGCATCTGGGTACCGCCTTCTTGCTCGCCTTCTTCGTGTTGGCAGGGCGGGCAAGCGGCTCGCTTGATTTCGATCGGTTGAGCGCCACGTCTGCCGAGGCGAGTATCCTGTTTCTCTTGGCGGTGGTCGGCTTCGGTACCAAGGCCGGGTTCATGCCGTTCCACGTCTGGTTACCCGAGGCGCATCCGGCCGCGCCAAGTCACGTGTCGGCGGTAATGTCCGGCGTGATGATCAAGACCGGCATCTACGGCCTTGTGCGGATGCTCACCGTTCTTGGGCCGCCCCCGGCGTGGTGGGGATGGTTGCTCTGCGGGATCGGGTTGTCGTCTGGTATCTTCGGAGTGCTCTTCGCGTTGGCGCAGCACGACCTGAAGCGTCTGCTCGCGTACCACAGCGTCGAGAACATCGGCATCATTGCGCTCGGCCTCGGTGTCGGTGTCGTAGGACTCAGCGCGGGCATCCCCATCCTGACCGTGCTTGGGTTCGCTGGCGCGCTCCTCCACGTGGTCAACCACGCCATCTTCAAGGGCTTGCTCTTCCTCGGGGCGGGGGCGGTCGCGCACGCGACGGGCACGCGGGAGATCGACCACCTTGGTGGTCTGCTCAAGCGGATGCCGTGGACCGGCGCCGCGTTCCTGACCGGGGCCGTGGCCATCTCGGGACTGCCGCCGCTCAACGGTTTCGTGAGCGAGTTGCTGATCTACTTGGGAGCCTTCCACGGGGCGGTCTCACCCGGTCGTACAACCGCCATTCCACTTCTCGGCGTCATTGGCGGACTGGCGCTGATTGGAGGGCTGGCCGCAGCGTGCTTCACGAAAGCATTTGGGATCGTCTTCCTGGGCGAGGCGCGAAGTGATCACGCCGCGCATGCTCACGAGCCAGGGCTCGCGATGCGACTGCCGATGCTGGCGCTCGCAGCGGGCTGCATGCTGATCGGGTGCTTCGCGCCGTGGGTAGTTGGAGCGTTGGCTCCGGTGGTTGAGCGCGCGACGGGGTTGCCGGCAGAGAGTGTTCGGGCGAACCTCACGAATGCAACGCGGCCGCTCCTGTTCGTTGTCTTGGCCACGCTCGGGCTGCTCGTCGTGATTGCCCTCCTCGCAGGATGGCGGCGCTGGATGCTCGCAGGTCGCCGCGTAGAAGAGAGCCTCACATGGGATTGTGGGTACGCGCAGCCCTCACCGCGCATGCAATACACTGCTTCATCGTTCGCCCAGCCGTTGACCGATTTGTTCGGGTTGCTGCTTCAGACTCGGCGGCGCGTGGTGGCGCCCACGGGCTTCTTCCCGCGCGAGGCGTCGCTGGTCACGGAGACTCCAGACGTCTGCGCCGAGTACCTGTTTCGGCCCGTCTTCCGCGGAATCGGGCACGGGCTCGCGTCGTTGCGGTGGCTGCAACACGGAAGGGTGAACCTCTACGTTTTGTATATCGCCCTTACCTTGCTGGTTCTTCTGATCTGGAAGCTTGGGTAATCCATGAGCATCGCGCCGCTCATCCACATGCTCTTACCTCTGGCGCTTGCGCCGCTCCTGCTCAGTGCCATCAACCGAACCAAGGCGATTGTCGCCGGGCGGGACGGTCAGGTCCTGCTGCAGCCGTACTACGACCTGGCGAAGCTGCTGAGGAAGGGAGCGGTCTACAGCCGCACGACGACGTGGGTGTTTCGAGCCGGGCCGGTGGTCGGCCTCGCCGCGGTGCTTGTCGCCACCACTCTCGTCCCGTTCGGCGGTGCGTCTGCGGCCGTCTCCTTCGCGGGTGATCTGATCTTGTTCGCCTATCTGTTGGGCTTGCTGCGATTCTTCACGGTCATCGCCGCGCTCGACACCGGCTTGAGCTTCGAGGGCATGGGCGCGAGCCGCGAGGTGACTTTCTCTGCCCTAGCTGAGCCGGCGCTGCTCCTTGCGCTTGCGGCAGTGGCCAGACAGACGGGGAGCCTCTCGCTTACGACGATGTACGCGGGAGTTACCGGCGCGACCTGGGCGCAGGCTACCCCGGTGCTCGCCTTGGTGGCGGGCGCGCTTCTGGTGGTGTTCCTGACCGAGAACGCGCGCATACCGGTAGACGATCCCACCACTCACTTAGAGTTGACGATGATCCACGAAGTGATGGTGCTCGATCATAGCGGACCCGACCTGGCGTTCATTGTGTATGGTGCTGCGTTGAAGCTGTGGGTGCTCGGAATGCTGCTGGTCGGCTTGGTATTGCCTATTCACAGCGGCAACGCATGGGCTGATAGCGTCGTCGGGTTCGCCGGCTTGCTCGGGCTTGCGGTTGTGACCGGAATCATTGAATCCTCGATGGCCCGTTGGCGACTGATACGTGTGCCGCAATTGTTGGTGGGGGCGTGTGTGCTGTCCACGCTCGCGCTGGTGCTCATGCTGAGATGATCGCATGACCGGTTGGGTTGACACGGCGCTGGTGCTCCTCACGCTGACGAGTCTGTTGCTACTTGGTTCGAGTCGACTGACGCGGTGCATTCGCATCGTTGCGTTCCAAGGCGTGGTCCTCGGCGTGCTGACAGTGACGGCGCGCCCAACCGAACTCTCGCTACGCATCCTGATGCTGGCGGTCGCCATCGTCGGTTTGAAGGGCGTGACGTTCCCGTGGCTGTTGTCGCGCGTGCTGCGCGACGCCGCGGTGCGTCGGGAGGTCGACCCCGTGGTCGGCTACATCGGCTCGCTGCTCCTCGGCACGTTGATGCTGGCGGTTTCCTTCTGGTTGAGCGCGCGGCTGCCGTTGCCGACGCCCGCGATCTCCGGCTTGCTCGTTCCGGTGGCACTCTTTACGACGCTATCGGGGCTCTTCCTGATCGTGACGCGGCGCACGGCGCTCACGCAGGTGCTGGCGTATCTGGTGCTCGAGAACGGCATCTATGTATTCGGTGTCGGACTGGTGGAGGGGACGCCGATGCTCGTCGAGCTCGGTGTTCTCCTCGATGTCTTCGTTGCGGTGTTCGTCATGGGCATCGCCATCTTTCACATCAACCGGGAGTTCGATCACATCGATACGGATCAACTCACGGCGCTCAAGGACTGGACGGCATGATGCTCTTGGCGCTGCTGCTGATTCCAACGCTGGGCGCGGTCGCGGCGTATTTCATCAAGCATCACACGGTGCGTCGGACGTTGTTGGTGGCGACGGCGCTGGCCCATGCGGCAACCGTCACGGCGACCTGGGCGGTGCCGCCCGCGCCGCTCTTGGGCGGCTGGCTACAGTTGGATGCGCTCGGAGGGTTGTTCTTGAGCATCACCAGCGCGCTGTTCCTGGCGGTGGCGCTCTACAGCGTCGGTTACCTGGGTCGCGAGAATCCGGAGGCCCGACGAGACTTCGAGGAAGGCCTCTTGTTCGCCAATGCGCCTGAAGCCACGTTTACCAGTTGTCTCCTGCTCTTTCTCACTGCGATGACACTGGTGACCATCAGCTACCGGTTTGGTTTGCTGTGGGTGGCGATCGAGATGACCACGCTGGCGAGCGCGCCGCTGATCTATTTTCATCGTCATCACCGCTCCCTCGAAGCGACGTGGAAGTACTTGCTCATCTGCTCCGTCGGCATCGCGCTGGCTTTGCTTGGCAACTTTTTTCTCGCCGTGGCCGCGTCCAATCATGGCGGACAACCGATCCCGTTGGTGCTGAGCGAGTTGACCCAACGCGCGAGTGAACTGCACGTTCCGTGGCTCAAGGCAGCGTTTCTGCTCCTGCTCGTGGGGTACGGCACGAAGATGGGACTAGCGCCGCTGCACACGTGGCTTCCCGATGCCCACAGCGAAGCGCCCTCGGTGGTCTCGGCGTTGCTTTCCGGGGCGCTGCTGAACTGTGCGTTCCTGGGTATCTTGCGGGTGCAACAGGTATGCGTGGCGGCGGGGCAGGGCGCCTTCGGTCAGGACCTGCTCGTCGGCTTCGGCCTGCTCTCGATGGCGGTGGCAGCGGTCTTCATTGTCGGCCAGTCGGACTACAAGCGCATGCTCGCGTACTCGAGTGTCGAACACATGGGCCTGCTGGCGTTGGGCGTTGGGCTTGGTGGAGTCGCGACGTTCGGGGCTCTGCTGCACGCCGTCAATCACTCGCTGACCAAAGCCATGCTGTTTCTAGTTGCGGGCAACATCTTGGCCGCCTATCAATCGAAGTCGACGGCGGACGTCCGCGGTGTGCTGCACGTGTTGCCGGTATCCGGAGTGTTGTGGGTGATGGGCTTTCTGGCGATCACCGGCACACCGCCCTTCGGTCTCTTCGTCAGTGAGTTCACGATCCTGAGGGGTGCCTTCGATCAGGGCCGGAGCGCCGTGGCGGTGGCGTATCTGGTACTCTTGGCGGTTATCTTCGTGGGCATGGCGAGCACGGTACTGCGGATGGCGCAGGGCGTGGCAGGTCGCCGCGAGTCAAACCGACTGCCGGCCCGCGAGCCGGCATTGGCTATCGTGTCGCCGGCGATTCTCGCGCTGTTGGTCCTTGTCCTCGGGCTCTATATTCCCCCGCTTGTGCGTCACGCGATCTTGGAAGCCGCTCGGGCACTGGGATGATCCCCATGTCTAGCCGTGAACTGAGCCTCTCGATTCGCAACGGTGTGGCCATTGAGGTGTCGGATATCCCCGAGCTAGCTCTCGGCGAATTCAGAGACGCGGTGATTGACGGGGTTGCCGACGGTGGTCGCATTGCCGCACTCTTCGGCCGTCCCGTTGGTGAACGGGTCGGGCTTGTCGCCGTCCTGGCTCACCACGGTACCGGAACGCTCTCCCTTTGCAGCGCCGATGTCGGCGATTCCTATCCAGCGCTGACACCGGATTGCCCCCAGGCTCACTGGTTTGAACGCGAGCTGGCCGAGCAGTGGGATGTGCGGCCGCAGGGCCACCCGTGGCTGAAGCCGATTCGCTTTCACCGGCCCTACCGCTCCGATGACGCGGCCCGGGTGGGCTCGAGCGCAAACGTGATCCGACCGGGCGTCACCGATTTCTTCCAGGTACGGGGCGAGGAAGTGCACGAAGTGGCCGTCGGGCCGGTGCATGCAGGTATCATCGAACCGGGACATTTCCGATTCCAGTGCCATGGCGAACAGGTGCTCCATCTCGAGATTTCGTTGGGCTATCAGCACCGCGGCGTCGAGCGCGCATTGATCGGTGGACCCACTAAACGAACGATTCACTATATGGAGACCCTCGCCGGCGACACGTCCGTCGGCCATGCGACGGCCTACTGCGAGGCGGTGGAGGCACTGGCCGGTAGTCGCGTTCCCGCGCGGGCACAGGTGCTGCGCGGAGTGGCGCTCGAACTCGAACGCCTCGCCAATCACACAGGCGACCTGGGGGCTCTCGCCGGGGACGTCGGCTATCTACCGACGGCCGCATACTGCGGGCGCATTCGGGGCGACTTTCTGAACCTGACCGCGCTCATCTGTGGCAATCGTTTTGGTCGCGGACTCATCCGCCCTGGTGGCGTGGCGTTCGACGTCGACGACGGTCGCGTCGCGCAGCTGTTGCAACGTTTGGAGGCGGCATTGACGGACGTAACGACTGCGGTCCGTCTGCTTTGGGAGACGCCATCGGTTCCGGCGCGCTTCGAAGAGACCGGCATCGTGTCACGCGCGGATTGTGAGGCGCTGGGTTTGGTCGGCCCGGCGGCGCGTGCGTGCGGCGTCGAGCGCGACGTGCGCCAGGAATTCCCCTCCGGCATCTTCCGCTTTGCGCACATTCCCGTTTCTACGTGGCAGAGCGGCGACGTGTTTGCGCGCGCCTACGTGCGGTGGCTCGAAATTCAGCGGTCGGTGGCGTTCATCCGCGAGCAACTTGCCATGCTGCACGGCGAGCCGACGCGTGTCGAGGTCGGAGCACTCGCCGCCAACCGACTCATGGTCTCGCTCGTCGAAGGCTGGCGCGGCGAGATCTGTCACGTCGCGGTGACCGATGTGAGGGGCCGCTTCGCGCGCTACAAGGTGGTCGATCCGTCGTTCCACAACTGGATGGGGTTGGCGATCGCGTTGCGCGGTCAGCAGATCTCGGACTTTCCGCTGTGCAACAAGAGTTTCAATCTCTCGTACTGTGGGCATGATCTGTAGGGGGCGGCCATGTTGAGAGCTCTGCTAGCACGCCTGCAACAGGGCCATCGCACTATCTCGTTCCCGCATGGTGAACCTTCACTGCCGGATCGGTTTCGCGGCCTTCCCGTGATCGATCAGACGAAGTGCCGCGATGGCTGCCGTGCCTGTGCCGAAGTGTGCCCGACGGATGCGATCGCGGCAGACGAGCAAGGCGTGCGAATCGACCTCGGCCGTTGCCTATTCTGCACGGAGTGCCGCGACGCGTGCCCCGACGGCGCGATGGAGTACACGGCCGAGTATCGACTCGCACAACGGACGCGCGATGATCTGGTGCTCGCGGGTCAGACGCTGAAGCTTGCGCAAGCGCTCGGCACCGAGAGCCGGCGGTTGTTCGGTCGCTCGCTCAAGCTGCGCCAAGTGAGCGCCGGTGGCTGCAACGGCTGCGAGTCCGATGTGAACGTGCTCAACACCGTGGTCTTCGATCTCGGCCGCTTCGGCATCCAATTCGTTGCGTCGCCGCGCCACGCGGATGGGTTGCTGATCACGGGGCCGGTCACGGAGAATATGCAGCTGGCGCTGCAAAAGACCTACGATGCGGTACCGTCACCGAAGCTCGTGATCGCGGTCGGCGCCTGTGCGATCTCCGGAGGACCCTATCGGGACCACCCGGAAGTGCACAATGGGGCGGACGCGGTTCTGCCCGTCGATCTCTACGTCCCGGGCTGCCCGCCACATCCGCTCACGATTCTGGATGGACTGCTGCGGCTGCTCGGGCGGATCACGTAGGAGTGTGCGATGCGTGCACGCGCCGCAACGGCGCTAACGCGAGCAGCGTCATGAGTGCCGCGACGAAGAACAGCGTGCGATAGGCGAGCAGCGATGGGACGCCTGCGGCGACGGCGGCATCGAGTCCGAGCCCAGCGAGGAGTGGCGCGACACCATATACTAGGCTCGTCGCGACGTCGGCGACCACCAGGTAGCGCGTGGGCGCGTGGATCGGCGTGAGTCCGAAGAGCACATGCGTGTCAGCGACCCCGAAACCCGCTACGAGCAGGTTGAGCGTGAAAAAGAATGCCGCCATCAACGCGACCGCATGAGTGGCGAGAGTGAGGGCGAGCAACGATAGATACAGCAGGGCCAGTCCAACTGCGTTCAGCGTGAATATCGGAAGCGGGCCGAACCGATCCACGGCGCGGCCCCACAGGTAGAGCGAGACGAAGCCACCGGCGAAGAACGCGAGCGTGGTGAGCAATACATCCGCGTCGCTGAAGCCGAGGGCGCGCCGCATGAGCACGATGACGAAGGGGACCACCGCACGCCGCGCGCCGCCACACAGTCCGACGCCGAGCAGGTAACGGCGGAGGGGCGCCTCGTGACGGAGCAGGGCGAGCGCCTCGCGGATGCGAGTGTACTCCCGCTGTTCGGTCGGCGGTTCCGGAAGTGGGGCGATGAGCACGACGCGCAGCACGCCGCAGGCGGTCGCGACCGCGAACAGTGCGGCGAACGAGCCGGGGCGCAGCGTCAACCACCGTTGCGCGCCGATGAAGTAGGCGATGAGCGTGAAGTGCCAGACCGAGCGCAGGATGCCGAAGAAGTGCCCGGTGCGCTCCGGCTCGATGTAGGCGCGCAGCAGCGGAAACCACGCGGTGTCGGAAACGGTGATGCCGGCCGCGGTCACCAGCAGGCTCGCCAGCGTTAGCGTCAAGCCCCACGGCGCCGGCAGCGTCGTCAGTAGTCCGAACGCCAGCAATGGCAGGCCAGCGAGGACGGCGATGATCTGTCCGGCAATGAGGATCGATCGCTTCGAAAAGCGCCCCACCAGCCGCAGGGTCGGCAACTGCAGCAACTGCAAGAACGGCTCGAACGCGTTTTGCAAGCCGACGACCGCTTCGCTGGCGCCGAGCGCGACGAGCGTGAGCGTCGGGAGCTGATCGGTGTAGACGAGTCGATGGGTCATCCCCGCCGGATGACTGGCGATCGCCAGCCGGCGCCCGCGCGCCCGGGCGGCGGGGCTGAGTTCATGCGAGGTATCGCGTGGGGGCGGCGGGGGCGTCAAATTGGGCGCATCCTGTTTCTGACTGATCTGATTGGGATGGGATCCGCTAGTCGGATCGCGACGCAAGTTGATTCAGTACGGCCTCTGCTGCTTGCTCGCCCGAATGGATGCAGTCGGGGATGCCGACGCCGCGGTAGGCGTTGCCGGCGAGGGCGAGGGTGCCGAGCGCTGCGATCTCACGATCGATACGTGCCATGCGCTCCAGATGGCCGACACGATACTGGGGCATTGCTTGATGATGTCGATGCACGCGCGTGAGCAACGGAGCGTCCGACACTCCCAGCAACGCCGCCAGTTCTTGGCGTACGCTTGTCACCATCGTCGCGTCGTCTGCATCGAAGCGCTCGCGTTGCAACGCACCGCCGACGAATGCACGCAGCAACACATGCCCGTTCGGCGCGCGCCCGGGATACTTGATGCTGCTGTAGGTACAGGCGATGATCGCGCGCGACTCGACCAGCGGCACGACGAAGCCAAAACCATCGAGCGGCCGTGGAAAAGCCGCGAGAGGATACGCCAGACTCACCGTTGCCGACGACGCGTACGGAATGCCGCGCAACTCTCCGCTGAGGGTGGGCGCCGTGTCGCGTAGCAGCGTCGCGCTGTGATGCGCGGCGGTCGCCAGGACAACCGCATCGGCGGCGGCCTGTGCCCCGTCGTTGAGATGCAGTTGCCACCCCTCGATACGCGGCCGTTGGCCGCCACTCGGGGAAGCGGATTTAGAGGGCCGCGTGATGGCGGTCACACCAGTGTCGCAGCGCAGCACGCCTTCGGGCAGACGCTGCGCGAGCGCGTCGACGAGCGTCTGCATGCCGTCGTCGACGCTGACGAACAGGCTCCACCGTGCGCCGCTGGCCGCGCGCGCGGCGGCCGGCTGCCGGCGCTGCTGGCGCCACATCGCCCAGATGACGCTGCGGTCGCGCCGCTCCATGTCGAGGAAGCGCGGCATGGTCGCGGCGAGACTGAGATCATCGGGATCGGCAGTGTAGATGCCACCAATCAACGGCTGCGCGACGCGTTCCAACGCTTCGCGCCCGAGGCGGCGGGTGACGAAGGAGCCGAGGCTCTCGTCGTTGCGCTGCGCGCCGCGCGGCAAAACGAGATCGAGCGCCATGCGCAGCTTGCCCGGCCACGTGAAGAGCTGCGTTGTGATCAATGGCCAGAACTGGGTTGGCGCGAGCAAGAGAAATCCATCGGGTAACGAGTGCAAGCGCCCGTTGTGCACGACGTAGGTGCGGCGCTGCTCGTCGCGGGTGCGCACCAACCGTGGCGTGAGACCAATGCGGTCGCAGAGTTGCAGCGCCCACGGCTTCTCGGAGATGAACGAGTCCGGTCCCGCCTCGATCACAAACCCGTCGCTACGCTCGGTCGCGATCGAGCCACCGGGACGCCTCGCCGCCTCGAACAGCGAGAGCTGTAGCGGTTGATTGCGGTCGCGACTCAGCTCGACCAAGCGATGTGCAGCCGCGAGGCCGGCAATGCCGGCGCCGACGACGGCGATGCGGTGGGGGCTAGAACGCTCCGGCATCGAATACCTTCGCGGCCGACGCTTCCGGTTCCATGTGGGGGCAGCCGTCCCTGGCTGCCCTGGCGTTAGTGAGTAGATCAATGTCAGCGATCATCACCCTCCGCCCCAACCCACGGGTACGCGTCAATCTCGGGCCAGCGCTTGCGCGGATTTCCCAGGATGTACTCGGCCTTCTCCAAGAAGTCTGTCTCATCACGCACGATGCGATCGTAGTACTCCTTCTGCCACAACCGACCCCGTCGCCCAGTCTCCTTGTGGAGGACGTTGGTCGTGTACGACTTCAAGGAGTGAACGATCTCTTGCAGCTCGTAGCCCTCGACCGGCGTAAGGAGCGCGTGGACGTGGTCGTTCATCACGACGTACGCGGCTAGATGATACCGCGTCCCGTCTAGATGACGCAGCGCGTTCGCGACAATCGTCCGCTCTTCCGGTACAAGACCCGGCTCATTCTTTTCGAGCCGCCAGGTGAGGAAGTAGCAGGCGCCAGCGCTTCGCCAGTGAGGAAGTTTCCGTCTGGACGTATAGAAGTCATCGTTTGGCTTGTCGGCAGGCGGTGGGAATGGGAGTTGCTGGGCAGGCACGGAGGCCTGCCCCCACCGGTTCAGACTTGTCTCGTCGTGTGCGACCGTACGCCGCACCAACTCAGCCAGCATCCGAATAAACGCAGGATGATCGTCCACCGCCACCGCCCGTACGAAGTGGATGCCAAGTTGATCCGCGACCGCGCGCGCTTCGATGTCGAGGTCATACAGCACCTCGACATGATCACACACGAAACCGATCGGCGTCACCACCACGCTGCGTACGCCGCTCGCAGCGAGAGCCCGCAGTGTCTCGCTGATGTCTGGCTCCAGCCACGGATCATGCGGATTGCCGCTGCGACTCTGATACGCCACCGACCAAGGGTGACACCCGAGACGCTGCGCTACGGCGCGGGCGCCGGCCTCAATCTGCGCGACGTAGGGTGATACGTTCGCCATCGCGGTGGGTACGCTGTGCGCCGTGAAGATGAGATGATGAGCGCTATCGCTTTCGCCGTCCGCGATGGTAGCCAATGCCGCGGCGGTGCGATCGGCGACAGCTTCGATGAACAGCGGATGCGTCGGCCACGGCGGTGCGAACACGACCTCGGGCGCTTCGCTCACGGCCGCGCGCGCATCCGCGACATCCTGTACATAGCGTTGCCAGCCGGCCTCGCTCTGCTGCGCGGAGAGAATCACGCCGATCGTGCGACGATGGCCGGCTGCTGCCATCACGGCGAGAGTCTCGTGGAGAAACGGATGCCAGTTGCGCATGCCGACGAAGACAGGCAGGGCAGGGCCGTGCGCGCACAACTCCACAGTCAGCGCCGCCGCTTGGCGAAATGTCAACTCGTTGAGCGGCGACCGGCCGCCGATCAGTTCGTAGTGATCCGCCACGGCTGCCAGTCGCTGTGGCGGAATCGGCCGTCCGCGTGTGACGTTGGCGAGAAACGGGCGGACCTCGTCGTGTTGTGTCGGACCGCCGAACGCGATCAGCAAGATCGAGTCGAACGGTTCGGGCATCAGCTGTCACGCCGTGCGCTGAGTTCGTGCACCGTGTCGATCAGAAGACGCACGTGATCGACCGGCGTCTCCGGCAGAATACCATGACCGAGATTGAAGATGTGTCCCGGCCGGCCGCGGACTGAATCGAGCAATGCAGCGGTGCGTCGCCGAATCTCAGCCGGTGGCGCGAACAGTGTGACCGGGTCGAGATTCCCTTGCACCGCCACGTCGGGGCCGATGCGTTGCCATGCGCTGGCGAGATCGACCCGCCAATCGACGCCGAGCACCGTGCCGCCGGCGTCGCGCATGAGTTCGAGCAGCCCGCTGCTGCCAGTGCCGAAGTGAATGACCGGCACGTTCGGGGTGATCTCGCGGATCAGGTCGCGCATGTGTGGCTGTACGTACTCGCGATAGTCGGTGGGGGCGAGGCAGCCGACCCAACTATCGAACAGTTGCACCGCGTGCGCGCCGGCGGCGATCTGGCCGTTGAGATACTTCACGACCACGCGGGTGAGCTTCGCCATCAGCGCGTGCCACGCGCCAGGGTCGCGGTACATCAACGCTTTGGTGTGAATGTAATTGCGCGACGCGCCCCCTTCGACGACATACGAAGCGATCGTGAAGGGTGCGCCAGCGAAGCCGATCAGTGGCACGCGCAGCGCAGCGCTGGCGCGGCGCACAGCCTCGAAGACGAACGGGAGCGAGTTCTGCGGGTCAATCTCGGGGAGCCGATCGACATCGCTTCCCTTGCGCACCGGTTGCTTGATCACCGGGCCATCGCCCTTGCTGAACTCGAGGCCGATTCCCATCGGTTCGAGCACGAGCAGGATGTCGGCGAAGATGATCGCGGCATCGACGCCGAGTCGCTCGACCGCAGTGACGGTCACCTCGGCGGCGGCTTCCGGGTTGTGACACAGTTCGAGGAAGCTCAGTTTGTCGCGCACTGCACGATACTCGGGCATGTAGCGGCCGGCTTGCCGCATCAGCCAGATCGGCGTGAACGGTGTCGGCTCACGGCGGCAGGCTCTGAGAAACGGATGATCGCGCACAGGCTACATGTAAAACGTACAGCGTGAAACGTAAAGCGCTGGCTCCAGTTGGGCGCTACGCACCACGCTTTGAGTGCAGCAACGTGCGTCCGCTCCGCGCCGCCGCTGCCACGAGGTGCCCCATCTTCGGATGCTCGGGCTCGATGTCCGGCGGCAAACCGTGCGCACGCAATGCGGCGCTGCAAACGGGCCCGATGGACGCGATCAGCACGTGCTGGAACGCAGTGCGTAAGCGCACCGCATCGACGCCCTCTTGGTTCGCGATCAGCGCGAGATGCTCGACCTGGGTTGCGCTGGTGAATAGGGCGATGTCGACGCGACCGGCAGCGAGTTCGGCTACGGCGGTGCGCAGGGGCTCCGTGTCCTCCGGCAACGCCCAGCGGTAGACGGGCACGGTGGTGACGGTCGCGCCGCGCTGGCGCAAGCCGTCGCACAATTCGGGATTGGGCGCTCCGTATTCTTGCACTGCGACTCGCAGGCCGCGCACCGGCAAGTCGCGGTCGAGCGTGGCGAGGATCTCACGCCATGTGTTGGGCTCAGGAATAGTCACCGCGGGTGTCAGGCCGAACTCGCGCAAGACCGCGAGGGGCTTGGGTCCGCGCGCGACCAACTTTACGCGGCG
>JBGOUW010000208.1:0-8118 GCA_041477755.1 Binatia bacterium | reverse complement strand
GTGAGGATGCACTCACCGGCGACTCAGACGTGGCCCGACTCTTCCCACTCGTGGTAGCGACGGGCAACCTCGCGCATCTTCTCGCTCAGGCGGATCAGCAGATCGCCGTTACGATGCAAAACGAACCACGCACTGGCCGCGGCCCCGAAAACAAATCCCATCCAGAACATGATTGCCTCCTCTTGGCGACCCGGCCCTGATGATTCAGGACCGGTCGATCCTCTTTGTTCGACGAATCACGAGCCACGGATCACGAATCACAAGCTCAGCCAGCGGCGATACCCGCGCCGTGGGGCATAACCATCGGCAACAGCACCCGGCGGCGGCTGCGTTTCAATTCGTCCAACTGCGCGCGCGCGGCGCGGTCGGCCTGATCGCTGCGGATCGCTTCGAGGCGTGCGTCGAGGGTCGCGTCGCCGGTTTCGTGACTACTTGCCACGGCGGTCACGCTGCGTTCGATGTACTCCCGCACCGATTCGAGCGCCTGAATGTCGGCGTCGGGCGTGAGGCCAGCGATGCCGTTGATCGCGTGCTGCAAGCGCTGACGTGCCTGAGCGTTGGCGAGCCGCGCCAGCATGCGGGCCTTCTCCTCGCGCAGGCGCTGGATGTCACTCTGGAACGCGATGAGATTGCCCTTGGCGCCCTCGGCTTCGTTGGTCAGCTCCGTCAACTCCGTGGAGACGCGCTCGATGTCGGCGGTCAGGCGATCCTTACGGCCGATGAGAAACAGCGCCGCCGGATCGTCATTGCGATCAACCGCGAGCGCGATCTGCTCCTGCGTCGTGACCAGCTCGCGGGTCGCGTCGTCGAGTTGTCTTCCGAGCTTGTTGCGCAAGTAGAGGATGCTGGCGGCCGCCTCGCGTAGCTTGGCGTACTGCGCGACGCGCTCGCCGATGGCGGCTTCATACACCGCAGCGGGGTTGCGGCGCTCGCGCGTGCCCATCCACTCGCGCAGAGTGCCGGTGATCAGATTCGTCAAGCGGGCGAAGAATCGCATGGGATCTCCTTTGTACGTCAGGCCGCAGCGTCACCGTCGTCGGTAGTGGTGATGCCGAGCTCGCGCATCTTCTGTTGCAGGTTCTGGCGGTACATGCCGATTTCTTCGGCGGCTTTGGTGATGTTGCCGCCGTGACGTGCGAGCGCGCTGGTGAGAAAGCCGCGCTCAAACTCCTCGACGATCTGTTGCTTGGCGTCCTTGAAATTTGCCGGCAGCGAGGCGGTCGCGCGGCCATCGGTGGGGCGCGCCGGGCCCACACCACCCAACAGATCCGCAGCCGTGATCTCGTCGCCCACGGCCAGCAGCAGCGCTTGCTCGACCACGCTCTTCAACTCGCGCACATTACCCTTCCACGGATGCGTCATGCAGGCGCGCAATGCGTCATCGGCAAGCGGCTTCACCGGTCGATTGAAACGTTGCGCGGCATCGGTGAGGAAGCGCTGGATCAGCAGTGGAATGTCTTCCCGGCGTTCGGCCAGCGGCGGGATCACGAGCTCGACGACCTTGAGGCGATAGTACAGGTCCTCGCGGAAGCGACCTTGCCGTACGAGCGCCTCGAGGTCGTGATTGGTCGCCGCGATCAGGCGCACGTCGACCTTGATCGGGGTGTTGCCGCCGACGCGTTCGACTTCCTTCTCCTGAATCGCCCGCAGCAGCTTGGCCTGGGTTTCGAGCGGCATGTCACCAACCTCATCGAGGAAGAGCGTGCCACCGTCGGCGGCCTCGAACTTGCCCTCACGTTGCGCGATCGCGCCGGTGAACGCACCTTTCTCGTGACCAAACAGTTCGCTCTCCACCAACTCGCGGCTGAAGGCGGCGCAGTTCACTTTGACCAGCGGCTTGGTGCGGCGTGGACTGTGGTAGTGGAGCGCGTTGGCAACCAGCTCTTTGCCGGTGCCGCTGTCGCCGCGGATCAACACGGTGACATCCGTATCGGCAACCCGTCGCACGGTCTCGAACACGCGCTGCATCGCCGGGCTCTTGCCGAGGATCTGATCGAAGCTGTAGCTATCCTGCACTTGCGCCAGCAGGCGGCGGTGCTCGCGGCGCAGCACGGTGTTCTCCATCACCTTGCACACCAGCACGCGCATCTCGTCGTTGTCGAACGGCTTGGGGATGTAGTCCGCCGCGCCGGTCTTCATCGCCTCGACCGCGATTTTCTCCGAGCCGTAGGCGGTAATCATCACCACTGCGAGATCAGGATCGAACGCGCGGGCGCGGGCGAGCACTCCCAGACCGTCCATCCCGCTCATGCTGAGGTCAGTGATGACGAGATGGAAATCGCCGCCCTCGATCTTGCGCACGGCCTCTTCGCCACTGCTGGCGGTGTCGACGCTGTAGCCTTCCTTACTGAGCAACCCGCGCAGTGCCAACTGCATCGCGCGCTCATCGTCCACGACTAGGATACGACCCTTCATGTTCTGACTCTTCACGGCGTCGGCAAGGTGACGCGAAACTCGGTGCCGCGTCCTTCCGCGCTCTCGACGCTGATCTGACCTTGATGGGAGTCGACGATTTTCTTGGCGATCGCCATCCCCAGACCGGTACCCTTCTCCTTGGTGGTGAAGAACGGATTGAAGATCTTGGCAACCTTGGCTTCGGGAATGCCGCAGCCGTTGTCGTGCACGCGCACGGTGGCGGTCTTGGGCGTACCGTTTTCGATGAACAGATCGATGCGGCGCGTCTCGGGCACGGCCGCCATCGAGTCGATGGCGTTGTCGATGATGTTGCCGAACACCTGTTGCAGCTTCTCGGCATCGGCCCACACGCTCGGGCCGGCGATGTAATTGCGCGCGACCTGCACCTTGGCCGCATCGAGTTTGCTCTTGAGTTGCGTCAACGCGGCATCGATCACGCCGGCGAGGTTGACGTGGGCGAAGGTGTACTCTTCTTCCTTCGCATACTTGAGCAAGTGCGAAACGCGGCGTTCGACGCGATCGAGCTCGTCGATCGCCACCTTGGCGTACTCGACGTTTTCAACCGAGTGGGGGTCCTCCCCCATCTGCTGCACCAGACTTTTGGCGGCCGCGATCGGATTGCGTATCTCGTGCGCGATGGTGGCCGACAGCTCTTCGATCGACGCCTGTTTCTCGGTGGTCATCGCTTGCTTCTCGCGGCGCACTTCGCGCTCGACCACCGGATCGAAGTAGTGCTCGCGGACGAAGTGCGAGCCGAACACCGCCATGTAGTGCGAAAACAGTCCGATCCCCCAACCCATCGCCGGCCACAGGAACCACGGGTACGACGTGGTCATGAGATTGATGAAGGCGAGCAGCGCCATGACCGCGAGGTACCACATCAGGTGCGCATAGAAGCCGGCCACCGCGGCGGCCCGCCGGCGCGCGCGCCGTAGCGCCTCCTGCTCGGGATCGCGTTTGGGCGGCACGAAGTGGCCGCGCTTCCATTCGCGTGCGGCGTCGCGCCAGCGGTGCCGCTCTTCGTCGGCGAGTTGCTGCCACCGTCGCCGTTCTTCACGCATGCGCTCGCGCCACAGCTCGCGTTCGGATTTCCAGTCGTGCGTCGCGTCGTGCGCAGTCACACCGATCGACGTGTGCCGCCCGAAACGCGACCGCATCCGCTGGCGCCGATGTTGCCGCTTGAAGTGCACGAACAGCAGCACGGCGATGATGAGACCAATGAACGGCATGGAGCGAAAGCCTCGTTAGCGCGCGACTCCAAATGCGGCCGGTTGAACCATGGCAAGCCGGCGACGGGGCGCCGCAGTGGAACGCGCCCCGACCAATGCCAGAGCGGAACCGATGGCGAACACGACGGCAACCAGGCCGAGTAGTACGGGCGCGATCGATGCGTCGTACATGCCCTGCGGCAACGCTGCGTTCATGGCGATCATGTTGAACAGGTCCATTCGTGCTTCCTCCTGTTTGGGGGAGAAGGCAAGTCGGATGCCAGATTGTACTCGAAACCCCGCAATCGCGGGAAGTGCGGAAAAGAGCCCGAAAAATCAGGGCGCACGCGCTTGGAGATGCCAGCGGTCGGGTCCGCCCCGACGGCCGCGCGCATGGGCTGTGCTGCGTCGCCGCGCTTGCAGTGCAGCCCGGCCACTGCGGAGGGCTTACATATGATACCCACCGTTTGGGCTGATCACTTGCCCCACGGTGTAGCTGGAGTCGGCGGAAGCGAGATAGAGTGCGACGGCGGCGATCTCGGCCGGCGTGCCGAGGCGCCCGATGGGGGTTTGCATGATCGCCATCTGACGCATCGTCGCATCCATCACATCGAGCAGCGGCGTGTCGACGTATCCCGGCGCGATCGCGTTGACGTAGATGCCGCGGCTGATCACCTCACGCGCAACTGACTTGGTCAGCGCAATGATGCCGCCTTTCGCCGCCGAGTAGTCAGGCGAGCCGGCCAGCCCGGTCGTGCCGGCCACCGAAGCCATGTTGATGATTTTCCCCGCGCCTTTGGGCTCCATCACTTTGAGCGCTTCGCGCGTGCAATAGAACGTGCCGTCGAGGTGGATCGACAGCGTGCGCCGCCACTGCGAATCGGACATCAGGCGGGTCGCTCCGGTCGAGGTCGTCGCCTTGCCCGTGGTCATCATCTCCTGCACCGCGGTGTTGAAGTTGGCTTTCACTTCGTCACTCATGATGGCCACACCGGCGTTGTTGACGAGAATGTCGACGGTGCCGAGTTCGTCGACCAGGTGCTCGAACATCGCCGCCACCTCGACGCTGTCGGAGACATCGGCGATGTACGCGCGGGCCTTGCGGCCGGTTGCCTCGATCTCCTTCACCACTTTCGCGGCGTTCTGCTTGTCGACGTCGTTGATCGCGATGGACGCGCCCTCACTCGCGAAGGTCAGTGCGATCTCGCGTCCCAAGCCGCTCCCCGCGCCGGTGATCAGCGCCACTCGTCCCGCCAACTTCATACTGTTCGTCTCCTTCCCGCTGCCATGCCGCTCTGTCTATAATGGCGCATGAACGTAGAGAAGAGGCGCAAGATTGTCCACGTCGTCAGCCATGGCCCGCACTGCCTCGATGGAGTTGCGGCCGCCGTGGCCGTCGCCCGCTTTCATCGCGACGCAACCGTGATCCCGTGCTTCGCGAGCAATCAGAAGATCGACGAAACAATTCTCGAACTGCACTGCGAGCCCGCGGACTGCGACCACGAGATTTGGATCACCGACATCTCGTGGACCACGCGCGAGGCCGATGCGCACCTGCGCCACTTGGCCGAGCGCGGGGTGAAGGTCTACTGGATCGATCACCATCGCACCGCGATCGAACGCGTCGTCGCCGGCGGCGTCAACGTCCCGTTCGCCGATTCCGTCGTGCGCGACGACTACGCCGCATCGCGCCTCACGTACGAGTACCTGTCCGCGCAGCAAGCGGCGCGCGGGGTACGCGACGCCGCCTTCGACGACCTCGCCCCGGTGATCGCGATGGCCGACGACAACGATCGCTGGCTGCATCAAGTGCCGGGATCGCGCGAGTTGGCGCTGACGGTGCGGGCAATGGGCGGCATGCCGGCGTACGAAGATCTGCTCACGATCGATCGCGCCGTGACCTATACGCCGCGCATGCGCGACGCCGCGGCACGGCTCACGGCTGAGCTAACGCACAGCTTTGCCGTCGCCGACGCGAGCCGCGTCACGCAGCCAATCGCCGGGCGCGACGTCACCTTGGTTGCGGCCGTGTGCGATGGCTACCCGAGCGAGATCGCCGATAAGTGGGGGAAGCAGGCGTCGCGCACGGTGTTCGCGCTATTTGATGCGAAGAGCCTCTCTGTCAGCTTACGGCGCTCACCGGACTGCGATGTCGACCTTTCGCATCTGGCCCGCGCCTTCGGCGGTGGCGGGCACGCCGCGGCCGCCGGGTGCGAGCTGCCGGATCTGCGCCGTCACTTGGCCGGCGAGCTGACGCGCCAGCTTGCCGCCGCGCTCACTGAGGGCCGCGATCGTTAGTGCCCCGCGGCAACCGGTCATCGTACTTTTTTGCCTCGTCGTTGACGAAACTGAACGTTGGTATGGCATCCCCCCACGCGGCTGCGGGGTGAGAAGGGAGCGGTCCGGCACCGCGGCGCCTGGCACCGCCATTGCACACGGCTTCCGTCCGAGTGACGAAAGGGGGCAGTGCATGATTCGAATCAAACCATTGCGGCCGGAGACTGAGGGGCGGACGTTGATGTCGGAGGAGCTGCTGATGATCGCGGTGCTCGAACAAGCCCTAGCCGATCTAGACAACCACGGTCCGGCGGTACGGGCAGACGCTGAAGCCTATTTCTTCAACTACAGCCCAGAGTCGAGCGCGTTCAGTTTCGAAGCCGTGTGTAGTCAGTTCGGCCTATCGCAATCCGCCATCCGGCGCGAGATCCGGCGTAAGGATCGTAGCCCGCGCCGCGGGCTTTCAGCGCTCGTCTCCAAAGCAGCGTAACCGCACACCACCTCATCTCAATAACGCGGGCAACTCGGCCACCCCGGATACGATCGCGTCCGGCGCCTCCGCCGCTAGGATCTCCGCCGGACTAGCGCCGCTGAGGACGCCGATAGTCGCTACACCGGCAGCTTTTCCGGCCTGAATGTCGATCGGTGAGTCGCCGACGTAGACCGCTTCGTGTGGCGCCATCCCGAGTCGTGCCAGACATTGCACAATCACGTCCGGCGCCGGCTTACGCGCTACGACATCTTCGCGCCCGACCACTGCCGCAAACAACTCACGCACTCCCCAGCGAGCCAAAAATTGAACATCGCGGCCTGACGAGGTGGCGATGCCGAGCATCAGCCCCGCAGTGTGCAGCGCGCGCACGGCCGCGAGGGCGCCGGTTATCGGCTGGGTCTCCTCATGGTAGCGGCGCAACCAGTGCCGGCCGCGCTCGGCGAACACCGCGGTCACGCGATCACGCGGGATGGAAGCTGGTACTAGATGCGTCGTGGTAGATCGTCCGGTCCGCATCAAGTCGTAGACCACTTCACGTTCCGGTTGCGGTAGCTGGAGATCCGCCGCCACGTCGCAAGCGAAGCCGTAGAACAACTCCACCGAGTCGGCCAGCGTGCCGTCGAGGTCGAAGATGACGGCGCGAACCTTCACGCCGCCACTGCACGCACCCACGCGGCGCGTACGCGCGCTTCGAGGTCGCCGAGCGAGCCACCGTTCTCAATCACGACGTCGGCGTGCTGCCGGCGTTCTCCGTCGCTGAGTTGTGCACCGATGCGCGCCTCGATGTGCGCGGTCTTCATGCCGCGATCGGCCTGCAGACGAGTCAAAACGGAGTGGCGGCTGGCCACGACGAGCCACACTTCGTCGACGAGATCGAGCCAGTTGGCCTCGATGAGGACAGCAGCCTCGACCACTATAGGCTGACGAAACCCGGCGGCGCGGCGCGTCGCGATGCGGCGCTCGATTTCGCGGTGGATCAACGGGTGAACGATGGCCGTCAAGCGCTTGAGCGCGGTCGGATCGCCAAACACCACGGCTCCGAGCCGTTTGCGATCGATCGACCTGTCCGCGGCGACGATATCGCGTCCAAACGCGTCCACCACCTGGTGCCAGCCGTCGGACCCCGGCCGGTACACCTCGTGCCCAACGATATCCGCATCGATGACCTCGGCGCCGAGTTGGGTGAGCAACTTCGCCACCGTGCTCTTGCCCGAGCCGATGCCCCCGGTTAGTCCGATTGTGAGCATTTCGCGTGCTTAGCCGATGACCGCGGTGACTTCCAATTCAAGTCAGGGGGAAACGCGGTTGCCATGCCGAAGAAGGCCGCTTCGGCAGCGCCAGTGGCGCGCCGGTGCTCAGCCTACCGCGCGCAACGGGGCTTCACTGATGGCTGGGGTTGAGGTCTGGAGTGCGACCTGGCTTGCCGCGCTTCCCACCCGCTGCCGCCAGAGCTTCACCCCGCGACGGAGATACTCGGGATTGATCTCCAGGATCTCGCAAATGTTCTCGTAAGAAAAATACCAGGCCCGGTCCTCGTTGCAGATCCAGTCGTTCGCATCGGAGAACATCTGCTGCCCCTGCCCATCTTTGGCAAAGGCATACTTCTGGAAGCAATCCAGCGCGTCCTGGAGCACCGCCAGCATCAGCCGCTTTTCCCCCGAAACCCCGGAACCGCCGCGGAAGGCGGCGTAGAACTGGGCTGGCAGTAACGCGTCGGGCTCGAAG
>JBGOUW010000500.1:0-3727 GCA_041477755.1 Binatia bacterium | reverse complement strand
GCGTAATACGCCAGAATCTTGGGCACGAGTGCGAGCTTCTCGCTCGCACTCTTCTTCGGATCGATGAATGCGCCCGCGACCTGGAGGTGCTTGTCGACCGCCTCGCGGGCCATGAACAGGTGCATGATCTCGCTGGCGCCTTCGAAGATGAGGTTGATGCGGCAGTCGCGCATCAAGCGTTCGACCGGCACCGGGTCCTCGCCGCGCGCCAACAGCGACTTCTCCGTCTCGTAGCCGCGACCGCCGCGGATTTGCAGCGTCTGGTCGACGATCTCCCAGCAGCGCACCGTATTCCATTCCTTTGCCGCGGCGGCCTCAAGGCGGATGTCGTATCCGCCGCGGTCCGCCATGCTGCTCGCCAGCCGCGCGATGGATTCCATCGCGAAGATGGTTGCCGACATGTCGGCGACGCGGTGGCTCACGGACTCGTGCTTCCAGATGGGAACACCCCACTGGGTCCGCTCCGTACACCATCCTTCGAGGGTCTCAATGCAGCGCTTGGCGATGCCGGTGCAGGCGGCCGGGAGAGAGAGGCGCCCGGTGTTGAGCGTGACCAGAGCGATCTTCAGGCCCTGCCCCTCTGTGCCGATCAGATTTTCGCGCGGCACGCGTACGTCACGGAAGCTGATGACACCATTGGCTAGCGCCTTAAGCCCCATGAAGCGACAGCGATGCTCGACTTTGACGCCGGGAGTGTTGGCCTCGACGACGATGGCGCTAATCTTCTTGGTCTCCGGATGCCGCGCCATCACCACCAGCAACTCGGCGATCGTGCCGTTGGTACACCACAGCTTCTCGCCGTTGAGGACGTACATGTCGCCGTCGCGCTCGATCGTCGTCGTCAAGCTGGCGGGGTCGGACCCGGCGTTTGGTTCGGTCAGCGCGAAGGCGGAGATGGTGCCGGTGGCGCAGCGCGGGAGATACTTTTTCTTCTGCGCTTCGGTGCCGAACAGCTTCAGCGGTTGCGGCACGCCGATGGACTGATGCGCCGAGAGCAAGGCGACGACGTTGCTGTCGTAACTGCCGATCAGCTGCATGGCGCGGCAGTACTCCGACACCGAGAAGCCGAGGCCGCCGTACTCCTTCGGAATCTTGATGCCGAAGGCGCCCAGCTTGGCCAGCCCGCGCACGACGGTCTCCGGATACTCGCCGGTCTCGTCGATGGCGATAGAGTCGACTTCGTTGCGCAGAAACGTCTCCAGGCTCTGGTAGAATTTCGTGAACTCGGGGTTCTCCCGCTGCTCGACGGGGAAGGGATGCACCAGAGGAAGCAGGAAGTTGCCAAGGAAGAGTTCGCGCAGGAACGTGCGTCCGGCCCATTCCTTCTCGCGTGATTCCTCCGCCACCCGGCGTGATTCTTCCTCGCTAGTAACGTGAACCTTGGCTGCGTCGCTCATTCGTCCCCCTTTGTCATAGTTCGCTGCGGACGTCGTCCACCGGTCAGAAACACAAGCGTGGTACTCTTGCCCTTTCGAGCGGCGGTTTTCAAACCAGGTGCAGAACGATTCGCGACAAGCCTGAAACCTCCTAGCGCAGAAACACCGGACCGAGCCCGCGGGCTACCAGCGCCTCGCTGATGCGGGTCTTCACCGCGATGGTGCGGATCGGCATGTGCGGCACGATCGCTTCGAGCGCGAGATGTTTCCGAAGCTCCTCGCCCTCGAACTCGTTGACCAGGATGCGCCGTGCCCCGTCGATCACTCGCTCGTTGGCGGAAGCGACAAACACGTTGGTCATCGCCAGCCGCAAATCGTTGTCCTCCTTGGTCCCGTGGCCGACGAGCAGGCGCGTTCGATTGACCACGCTGTCCATGGCGTAGGCGTCGATGATCATGTTGGCGAGAATTTCGAGGTGCTGCTGCTTGTCCTTGAGCGAGTCGAGGCCGCGCTCGATCAGCAATCGCGCCGTGTAGGCGATCACTCGCTTGGCGACTTCGGCGCAGCGGATCTCGCGCCGGAGCGGACCCTCGACGGCCGGCGGCCACGCCGCATGATCGGCAACTTCCCGCTCCACCTGTTGCAGAAAGTCGGGATACGGCAGACGCCCCGTGCCGATACGCTTGACCAGCGTCGCCGGAATGATCAGCCGATTGATCTCGTTGGTGCCCTCGAAGATGCGATTGATCCGCGAGTCGCGGTAGTGACGCTCAACCGGATAGTCGGCGGTGAAGCCGTAGCCGCCGAGGATCTGCAGCGACTCGTCCGCGACGAAGTCGAGCGTCTCGGTGCCGAACACTTTCAGGATCGACGCCTCGATGGTGTACTCCTCGACCGCTTCTTCGACGAGGCGACGGCTGGCATCGGGCGCGCTCTTGTCGATCGCCGCGGCCGCGTCGTCCATCAGACCCGCGGTGCGGTAGCTCATGCTGTCGGCGACGTAGATGCGCGTGGCCATGTCCGCCAACTTGCGCTGGATCATACCGAAGGTGGCGATCGAACGGCCGTGTTGGTGGCGCTCGCCCGCGTACGCGAGTGCGATGCGGAGACAATCTTTGGCCGCTCCGCCGGCGCCAGCGCCGAGTTTGAAGCGACCGATGTTCAGAATGTTGAAAGCGATCTTGTGGCCGCGGCCGATCTCACCGAGCACGCGGTCGGCGGGAACAACTGCGTCTTCGAGAATGAGTTGTCGGGTCGATGAACCGCGAATGCCGAGCTTATGCTCTTCGGGGCCGGTGCTGACGCCCGGCGTCGTCCGCTCGACGAGAAAGGCGGTGAACTTCTCACCGTCCACTTTGGCGAACACCGTAAACAGATCGGCGAAGCCGGCATTGGTGATGAACTGCTTGGTGCCGGTGAGCCGGTAAGCGCCGCCGCCCGGTTCGAGCACGGCGCGGGTTTTCGCCGCCAGTGCATCGCTGCCGGCTTGCGGTTCGGTGAGCGCGTACGCAGCGAGCCACTCACCGGTAGCGAGCTTCGGAAGGTAACGCTGCTTCTGTTCTTCGGTGCCGTAGTAGACGATCGGCAGCGTACCGATACCGGTGTGAGCTCCCCACGACACGCTAAACGACGCGCACAACGCGCCGCGCTCAGACACCAACATCGACGTCGTCTTGCGCAGTCCGAGCCCGCCGTACGACTCGGGGATGTCGACCATGAGGAGCCCAAGCTCGCCGGCGCGCTTGAGCAGTGCGGGCAGGAGGCCTTCCTTCTTGGCCTCGATCTCATCGAGTTTGGGTAAGACCTCGTCGCGCACAAACGCCTCAGCGGTTGTGGCGTAGAGGAGGTCGTCCTCACTGAAGTCGGCTCCGGTAAACTGCGGGGCCGAGCCAATCGGGGCTACGAGCCAACTCCCACCTACCGATGCACTCATATCCCACCTCCACCGTCCGTCTACGCCGCTACCGGGCGACGCACAAGCGTGCGGGGTCCTAAGCATCCCTGCTTCCGTTTGCCCCGCCTCCGTTCGCTTGCCTGAGCGCTTGGACACTGGCTAGTATCCGGGCCATGGGACTCGTTCACGTGGATGTCGAGGTAAGCCGCGATGGCGGGCCGCAACAGACGGTGAGCTTCCTGGTCGACGGCGGCGCGGTGTACTCGGTGTTGCCACGGCGGGTGTGGCGCACGCTTGGGTTGAAGCCGAAGCGTGTGCTCGATTTCACCCTCGCCGACGGCACCGTGATCCGCCGACAAGTCTCCGAGTGCCGCTTCATCTATCAAGGCATCGACGCTTCGACTCCCGTCATCCTAGGAGAACGCCGCGACGAGGCGCTGCTGGGGACCGTGACGCT
>JBGOUW010000324.1:0-5884 GCA_041477755.1 Binatia bacterium | reverse complement strand
GACTGCTAGGCGGTTCGCTGCTAAGTTGGTACAGCCGCTTCTCGTCCGTTGCTTCGAGCAGATGTTGGTATCGAAGAGCAGGTGCTCAGCGACGGGCATCGCCGTACATCGTCGCGCGCGAATGGGAGACCGGCGCGCCAAGCACGGCGGCAGCCCTTGAAAGTAGAATTCGCTCCTTGGCAAAGTGACCGCGTGCCCACTCAGCCAAGCGCAGAGTCTAAAATTGGAAGTTGAACTCTTATCCCCAGCAGAGTGGCCGCGTGCCCTCTCATGATGTGGATCGGGGTTGTTTGCTAGCCGCGACGGATAAGGTATTCGTATTGCCATGAAGGCCGCGAGACTTCTTGATCAAGTCAAAGCCCTGCCGCCGCGTGAGCGTCAAAAGTTCCTCGCGGCGGTTCGCACGCTGGAGGAAGAGACAGCAGCCCGTCTTACCGCACGGGCGAAACGGGTCGAGTGGCCGGACGTCCAGGCACGCGCCAGGCGCATCTTCGGAAATCGCGTGCTGCCGAACTTGGTCCTGCTCGAGCGAGAGGAAGAGCCGGCCTGAGTGGATGAGCCACTACGCGGACAGCAGCTTTCTGGCTTCCTGCTATGTCGTCGATACCCATACGCCACGCGCGAAGACCGCACTGTCCCGGATCCATGCGCCGCTGATCTTCACAGCGTTGCACGCGCTAGAGGTGCAGAATGCCTTCCAGCTCGGAGTTTTTCGCGGGCTCCTTTCGAGAACCGAGGCCGCTGCGGCATGGGCGAACCTGCAAGCGGATCTGAGGACTGGGCGACTCGTCAGGACAATCGTGAAGTGGCCGGTCACCTTCCGCGTCGCCGCGCGGCTGAGCGAGCGCCACTCGGCGACCACCGGGACTCGCAGTCTCGACATCTTGCATGTCGCCTCAGCCAGGACCCTGCGGGCCGCAGAATTCCTCTCCTTCGACGCGCGACAATTGGGCCTCGCTGCAGCCGTCGGTCTGACGGCGAACGCCGCGGCGCCTTGATCGCACGAAGTCGCCGTGCAGAAGAGCAGCGGGAGACAATCGTTCGCAACCGAGCGTCAGAACATCGCGCATGACCGCGTCCGCCTGCGCATCGTCGCGAGCCGGCTTGAGTAAGGCAGAGCTGCACGAAAGGCGCGACTCACGCCGACAGCAGTAGCCGCATCACCAGCTCACCTGGGTCCCAAAGCACGGCCCTTGAAAGTGGAATCGTGTCCCTGACAGAGGGGCCACGTGCCTAGAGAGACGTTCGCTCGCCGTCGAGTGCCGAAGACACCGCGCACAGCTGGGTGCGCTGCACGTCGCCGCAAGGCGACCTGATCAGGTTGCCGCGATCACTGACATCGCTTCTCTTCTTTCGCGCGGGATCGAGGCCGATCCGCATACTCCCCACGGCGCACGTAGATCAGCAGCTCGGTTGGGTGTACGGTTTGTGCGATGTTTTGCCCGAAGTGCAGCGCCAGAAGTAGCGATGAAGTGCTCGCCTGTGCCGAGTGCGGCGCCGCGCTCGGTCCGGTGTGCCCCTCCTGCGGCGCCCAGAATCTGCCGGGGTCGCGATTCTGTCGGATGTGCGGACGACCGCTGAGTGAGCTGTCGCCCGATCGGCCGAGCCGCTCTCCCGCTTCATACACGCCACGCCATCTCACGGAGAAAATCCTCACCTCCCGCGCCGCACTCGAAGGGGAACGCAAGCAAGTGACCGTTCTCTTCGCCGACGTGAAGGGGTCGCAGGCGCTCGCGCAGAGCGTCGGTCCCGAAGCCTGGCACGAGATTCTCGATCGCTTCTTCGAGATTTTGTCGGCGGGAGTGCACCGGTTCGAAGGCACCATCAACCAGTACACGGGCGACGGCATCATGGCGCTCTTCGGTGCGCCGATCGCTCATGAGGATCACGCGCAGCGGGCGTGCTTCGCGGCACTTCACCTGAAGCAGGAGATCGCCGCGTTCCACGCCGATCTCCGCCGCACTAGAAGTCTCGACTTCGCGGTCCGCATGGGCCTCAACTCCGGCGAGGTCGTCGTCGGCCGCATCGGGGACGACCTGCGGATGGACTATACCGCGCAAGGCCACACCGTCGGCCTCGCCAGTCGGATGGAGTCGCTCGCCGAGCCGGGCAAGATATATCTCACTCGTGGCACAGCGGCGCTGGTGTCCGGATTCTTCCAGCTCAAGGACCTCGGAAAATTCTCCGTCAAGGGCGAGCGACGCAGCCTGCGCGTCTACGAACTCGAAGCGGTCGGCGCGGCGCGGACGCGGTTCGATCAATCGGCAGCGCGAGGCCTATCGCCCTTCGTCGGTCGAGAGGCGGAGATGGCCCGGCTCGAAGAGAGCCTCACGGCCGCCGTCGCCGGAAGCGGCCATGCAGTTGGCGTGGTCTCCGAGGCCGGGTTTGGCAAGAGCCGACTCTTCTGGGAATTCGCCGCGCAGTGTCGCGCGCGCGGAATCCTCGTCCTGCAGGCTCGCGGAGTCCCTCGCGGGCGAGCGACTCCGTTCTTGCCGGTCGTCGAGCTGTTGCGCGGTTACTTCGACCTCCGAGAGCACGACGACCCCGCTGCGGTGCGCGAGAAGGTCACCGGACGGCTGATCCTCCTCGGTGAGCCGTGGCGCGAAGCGTTGCCGTTGGTTTTCGATCTGCTTCGGGTGCCCGAGACCAGTCGTCCCGCTGCGCGGATCGATCCGGAGGCGCGGCGCCGCCAGGTCCTCCGGCTACTGAAAGATCTCTTGCGAGTTCGTAGCGCCCAAGAACCGATCGTCATCGTCGGCGAGGATCTGCAATGGTTCGACCACGGAAGCGAGGCGGTTCTCGATCAACTCGTCGCGGGACTTCCGGGAAGCCGAACTCTCATCGCCGTGAACTACCGTCCCGACTACCGACCTCCCTGGCACGATCGCACGGAGTTCCGCGAGATATCGCTTGAGCCGCTCGCGCCCGAGGCGAACTTGAGGCTCGTGGGCGAGCTCCTCGGTGGCCATCGCTCGGTCCACAGCCTCATCCAGCGCATCGCCGAGCGCAGCGGTGGAAATCCTTTTTTCGTGGAGGAAGCAATCCGCTCGCTCAAGGCGAGTGGCGCACTCGCCGGGCGCGCGGGGAGCTATCGAGCCGAGCAACGCGTCGAGGAGATCGAGATCCCGGCGACGGTCCAGGCAGTGCTCGACGCACGGATCGACGCGCTCACAGAACGCGAGAAAGTCGTGCTGCAAACGGCGGCGGTGATCGGCAAGGAGTTCCCGGTGGCGGTTCTGCAGCGGATCGTCCCCTATTCGAAAGCGGAGCTGCGCGCCGCCCTCAAAATTCTCAGCGACACCCAGCTGCTATCGCCGCCGCGCCGCGGCGGGGAGCCGCTGTACGCTTTTCGCCACTCCCCGACGCAGGAGGCAGCCTATCGCACGCAACTCGCTGCGCGCCGCCAACAGATCCACGCTGAGGTCGCCCGGATCATCGAAGAGCTTCATCCGGGAGCCGATGAGCAGGCAGCGCTGATTGCTTACCACCGCGAGAGCGCCGGCGACGAGCGCGCCGCGGCGGACTGGTACATGCGCGCGGCGAGATGGCTGGGATCGGGCGACCCTGCCGAAGCCTACCGCCACTGGCAGAAGGTCCGCTCGCTCCTCGCCCTCGACGACGGCTCCGCCAACGCGCTTCCATTGCGCGTGTTAGCGCTGATTCAGATGCTGAACCTGAGCTGGCGTCTCGGCGTTAGCGAAGAAGAGGTGCGGGCGCTCTTCGAGGAAGTCCGGGATCTCGCGCAGCGGAGCGAGAGCAGGGACGCCCTGGCCACAGCGTACTTAGCCTACGCCGTCGTTCGCGGAATGGCCGGTCACCTCAATGAGTCGTTGGAAAACGTGCGCGAGGCGACGCAACTCGCGGAGGACTCGGGGAACGCGGATCTCAAGCGCGGTCTCAAGATGGCCTTCGCGTACTTCGGCGCGGCGGCCGGGCGGCTGCGGGAATCGTTGGCGACTACGGAGGAAGCGCTCTCCCAGGAAACGGGAGACTCGACTCGGGGCGCCGAGCTGTCTGGGATTGACCCGTTCGTCTTCCTGACCGGACTTCGTGGTCACCTGCTCGGACAGATGGGGAAGCTCGCCGAGGCCCGGGCGGCGCTCGACGTCGCGCTTGAGCTCTCCGCCGAGCACGTCGACTCGGAGGTTCGCGGATGGATCCACGGGTGGATCGTCGTCCTAGCCCGAGCCACCGGCGAGACCGCGGACGCGCTCGAGCATGCCCGCCGGGGACTCGATATCGCGGAAAAAACCGGGAGCTTCTTTTCGCAGGTCATCGCGTTTGCAAATCTGGGGCGCGCCCTCGCCTTCCGTGGAGAGTGGCAAGAAGCGGTCGGCGCCTTCGAGAAGTCGCTCGATATTGCCCGGGCGCGGAAGATCGGTTGCGATGTCGAGGCGGGAATTTTGGCCGATCTCGCCGAAGTGAACTCCTCGATCGGCAATCACCAGGCAGCGCTAGCGCTCGCCCGTGAAGCGATCGACCTGGCGCATCAACGCGGCGTGAAGGTGGAGGAATGCCGAGCGCATCTTGTGATCGCGCGCGTCCTCCTCCGGGCTGAGGGTGCGAGCAAGCAACGGGCCGTCCGCAAAGCACTGGAGACGGCGGCGGCCATCGCGCGCGAGACCGAGGCGCGCGTCTACGAACCGTTCATCCACCTCGAGCTCGCGGAGATCGCCAGGCTCGCCGGGGACGAGGCAGCGCGCGCCAGCGAGCTGCGGATCAGCTCCGAGCTGTTCGCCGAGATCGGCGCCACCGGTCATCTGGCGGCGACTGCAGGCAACACCCGTCTAGAGTTGTGATCCGAACGAGTCGCGAACCACGAAGGTCACGAAGCAGCAGCGTCGCGTATACATCCAGTTGCGAACGAGCGTCTCCAGGCGCACGGCCGCTTTGTTCAGAGACAAATTCCACTTTCAAGGGCAGCTCCGGCTTTGCGCTCGTTCATCTTGCGCAGTGCCGGCGAAGTGTGCAAGGACTCGCACGCTTGAAGCTGTACGCCGCTTTAGATCCGGCGGGCGAAGTCTTTCTGGTGAAGAAGGGGGGGTCACATGAAAGAGATTGTAGCCATCATCAAGCCATTCAAACTCGACGAGGTGAAGGAGCGCCTCGCCAGAGTCGGTGTGGCTGGCCTTACCGTGAGCGAGGTGAAGGGGTTCGGTCGGCAGAAGGGGCACACGGAGCTCTATCGGGGCGCCGAGTACACGGTGGACTTTCTCCCGAAAGTCCAGATCACCATCTTCGCGGCCGAGGACCAAGTCGTCAAGATCATCGATGCGATCGTCGAGGGTGCGAGGACTGGGAAAATCGGTGACGGCAAGATCGTGGTGAAGCCGCTCGATGAGGTAGTCCGCATTCGGACCGGGGAACACGGTCCGGACGCGATCTAAGCGACAAAAAAAGGGGGGGATAGAGCTATGAGGTCTACATCTCGTCGCACCGGATGCGTGCGTCCTGTACGAGGGTTCATTGTGGGAACTGCCGCCGTGGTCTTCCTGACGACGCTTACTCTGTCTGCACAGATCTCGCGCGCAGACGATGAGCCGAAGCCGGACCCTGCCGGCATTGCGACCGGCGACAAGTCCTCGGTCGTGGATGCAGGCGGTAATGCTTTTGTAGTCGCTGAACCGACTGATCAGGCGGCCCCCGATTACCCGCAAAAGAAAAAGGACTTCGACGAATACCAAGCGCAGGCCGCCAAGGAACCCTTGGCGATGAAGCTCGCGGACGCAGTGGGCCATGTGCGGATCGGCACGAACATGGCCTGGACGCTCAACACGGGCTACCTCGTACTCTTCATGCAAGCGGGTTTCGCGCTGCTCACGTGCGGGTTGGTGCGCAAGAAGAACGCCGCGCATCTGATGATGCTGAACTTCGCGGCGTACGT
>JBGOUW010000109.1:0-11469 GCA_041477755.1 Binatia bacterium | reverse complement strand
CGCACGGACTTGCGGGTCACGCATCTGCGCGACGCGCTCGCCGAGCGGCAGCCGCGCCAACTTGCTGCGATAGGTCGGATGCGTGATGAACGGATGCAGCGAACTCTGCAGCCCGAACAGCATGCCGGTCGGCCGGCACGGCACCTGCGGCACGATGCGGAGTCCTTCGGCGGCGAGCGCGTCGATGCGCGCGAGGGTTTCGCGCCACGCAGTCGGCTGCATTGGCGACTGCGCTAGCGCGAACGTCAGCACGCGGCCGGTGGCGCGGCAGAACTCGCGCATCCACGACAGATCGGGTTCCTGCCCTTGCAGGTCAGACACCATCTCGAACACGCCATGGCCGGCATTGCCGAGTGCGCGGCCGATGCCGAGCAGCTCTTCCGGCTTCGAGCGGGTGCCGGGTACCAGCCCGTGACGCGAGCGATGCAGAATCGTGCGCGAGGTTGAGAAGCCGACCGCGCCGGCGCGCAGCGCCTCCGTGGTGAGCCGGGACATCTCAGCGATCTCGTCGTCGCTGAGATCGAGATCGTGCGCGCGCTCGCCGAGGACGTACGCGCGGATTGCGCAATGGGGCACCTGTGCGGCGACGTCGAGCACACGCGGCATCTGCGCCAGCGCGTCCATGTATTCGGGGAATGATTCCCAGCGCCAGTCGATCCCCTCGTGCAGCGCCGTCCCGGGAATGTCTTCGACCCCTTCCATGAGCTCAATGAGAAAGTCCTCTTGCCCGCGCCGCACCGGAGCGAAGCCGACACCGCAGTTGCCCATCACCAGTGTGGTCACGCCGTGCCAGCTCGAGGGCGCGAGCAGGGGATCCCATGTCACTTGACCATCGTAGTGGGTGTGGATGTCGACCCAGCCGGGGGTGACCAGCAATCCCTTCGCGTCTATTTCGCGCCGCCCACGCGCCGCGACATCGCCCACCGCGGCGACGACGCCGTTGTCAATGGCTACGTCGCCTTCAAGGGGCGGGCGCCCGGTTCCGTCCACTACTGTGCCGTCGCGAATCACCAAGTCGTGCATCGGTTACCTCACTGGAGTTGCACAATGCCCTTGCTTGCGGCTCCTGCGCAAGCCGTCGGCACGCTTGAAGGCGGGCGACCTCTTCTGACGCGGCGCATGTTTGCCGGTTCGGCGCGATTGCTCTAGCCTGCGGGTAATGCACGGCTCGGATGAACAAGATCAAGAGTGGGAGGCCGAGTTTGAGGCCGCGGCGCGGCGGCCGCTGCGTGTCCGGTTCCGGTACGCCTTCATCTCCACCCACAAACCGGTGCTCGACGACGCCCCGTATCGTTCATTCGATACCATGACCGACTATCGCGCTTGGTGTGAGGCCAACCTTCCCGGCTGGCTCGGCTATGGGCGCACGGTTTGACTACGCGCAAGCCGAAGAGATCCGCGACGCCTTTGCGCGACACGGTGTGCGCTACCTGTTCATCGGGAAGTCGGGTGCCATTCTCCTAGGGTTTCCAGACACGACTCAGGACGCCGATCTGTTCGTTGAAAAGTCGGTCGCGAATGGTCGCGCGACGGTCGGCGCTCTGCGTGAGCTGGGCTTTGCACTGACTGATGGCCAGGCCGCGGAGATCGAAGGTGGCAAGGACTTTGTGCAGCTTAAGAACGGTCCCTTCGATGTCGATCTAGTTTTTGCGCCGGACGGCATCGAGACCTTCATGGCTGCCTGGCAACGTCACGTTGATGTGGAAGGCTTCCCAGTCTGTCATCCCGACGACATTATCGCGAGCAAAGCCGCAGCGAACCGCGTGCGCGACCGCGAGGTGCTGCCGCGCCTGCGGGCGTTTCGCACGTACTGGCTGCGGCAACCGCGCCGAATCGCGCCACGCGACTGCTGACACGACCGGCTGTTGGCGTCGCAGTTTGGCGCTCAAAACTTCAGGAAGATATCTTTGCTGGCGTCGCTGGTGAGCTGCGAGACGGTGGCGATCTTGTCGCTGAACTCTTGCAGCGTGCCGAGGGCGCTGGGGCCGATGTCGATCAGCACGGAGAAGAGCGAGAAGCCGAGCTTGTCTTTGGCGCGCTTGAACTCGGTGAGCCACTCGGAACTGACGCGGCACTCGCCGTCGGTGATGAACACGATGTCGCCGCGGCGGTGTTTGGTGTGGCGCAAGCAATCGAGTGCGGCGCTGAGCGGCTTTTCGAAATCGGTGCCACCACCGGGGAAGTATTCGGCGAGTTCGAGCACTTGCGGCAGTTGCGCGGCGTAGCGTTCCCATTGGTTGAGGTCGAGCACCTGCAACGGCATATCGGCGGACGAGAAACAGATCGAACGAAAACGGCGACGCTGGCGGCGCGCGATGTCCAGCAGCGTGAGGGTCACCGCCTTCGACCAGATTTCTTTGTCACCCGCCATCGATGACGAGCCGTCGAGGCAGACAATCAGCGGGCCTTTGCCTTTCTCCTCGCGCGCGCGCAGCGCGTACTGCAATAGCTCGCCGTCTAGAAACCGCCGGGCGAAGTCGCGGCGCAGCACGGGATGGCGCAGTGCGAGCAGTTCGGATGGCAACAAACGGCTGAGTTCGGCGCCGGAGGATATCTCGTACATTTCCGCGTCGGCGCGCTCGAACATCTTCTGCCGCAACGCCAGCGCGGTTTCGCGCATGCGGCCGACCATGTGCGCTAGCTTCCGCAGCTTTTGATTGTTCGCCAACCGCTTGCCGAGTTCGAGCTGGGCGCCGGGCGAGGAGCGCTGGCCGGTGCCGAGTTGCACGCTCCAACTGTCGGACTGCTCGGCGGTGTCTTCGAGGTCCTGCAACACGCGCTGCGCCTGTGACTCGATGCGACCGCGGCTGCGCTCGGCCGTGTCTTTGAGCGCGTTCAGCATCTGTTTCGTGCGCTGCTGCAAACGGCGCTCGGCGCCGTCGATCTCGCGGCGCATGCGGCCTTCCAATTCGGCGAGTTGCCGTTCGGTCGCCTTCGACGATGTCTGTTCTTTGAGATTGGCCGCGGTGTCCGCTTCATCGCGACGCGTGCTCAGTTCGTCCTCTTGCTGTTCGAGATTCCAGAAATCCAGCATCTCGGCGCGCGTTAGGATGCGTTCTGACTTGATCAATTCCAGCAGGCGTTCACCGAGCAGCAGCGTGGCGAGTCCGGCGCGGGTTTCATCGAGGACGGTCTGCTGGCGCAAGGTGTCGAGCACCGGCGTCGTGCGCAGCCGATCGATCAAGACTCGGTAGAAGCTGGCGCTCGGCACGACATCGGCCTCGGGATGCTGGACGATGCTGAGCTTGAACAGCAACGCGAACAGATCGAGCACGAAGCCGTCGAAGTGCGGTAGGAGTTTGCTGCCGCTCTCGCCCAACGCCTGGAGAGACGGCGAATCGTCCTGCAGTCGCGCCAGCGCCGCGCGATCGTACGAGTCGGTCTCGATCCAGGAGGTCTTCATTGTGGCTCGTGTTCGTGGTTCGTGTTCGTGAATCGTGCTCGGACCCCGCGCGTCAGATCAAGCAGTCCTTCTTCACGAGCACGAACCACGAACACGAACCACGACTCTCACAACGCTTCCAGCATCCGTTGCTGGATGCCTTCGATCTCGTCCTTGACCTTCTGCACGGTGTCGATTGGGCGGCCGACGGCGCTCGCTTCGTCAAGGATGGTGGCGACCTTCGCTAGAATGTTGCGGATCTTGGTGTGCGCTTCGACTACGGCCCGGCTGCGCAACTCGTTGTTCTCCCACTGGCGATGAGCGTAGTCGCGCAGCTCGCGAGTCTGGTAAAGAAGAACCTTGACCTCGTCCTCGTAGCCGCGCAGCAGTTCGTGAATCGCGGCGTGGATCTCGTTGCGCTCGGCCGGCTCGCGCCAGAGGACGTGGTCGAGCAGGAAGAGATCGTCTTCCGCCACCTCGTGGCGTCCGAGCAGCAGCGCCCGCGCTTGCAGCAGCGCAAGGCACTGACGATAGCGGCGGTCCGATGCGATGATGTGTTTGCGCGCGAGCTGCTTGCGCAGATCGGCAAGCGACCGGTAGATGTGCGCCGGAATGACAACTTCGCGCGCCGCTGACTGTAGCGCCTGCAGGTGCGCGAGCGACAGGGTCGTGCGAATGTCCGGTGCCTTGGCCTGTAGCATCTTCAGGAAGCGGAAGTCCTCATCGATGTAGCCGACGACGAAACGCACCAGGAAGCGATCGTACAGGGCTTGCAGCTCGTCTTCCTCCGGGAGTTCGTTGCTGGCGGCGAACAGCGTGATCAGCGGAACGGTGCCCACCTCGCGTCCGTTGTGGAAGCGGCGTTCGTTCATGAGCGTCAGGATGGCGTTGAGGATGGACGAGTTAGCCTTGAAGACCTCATCGAGGAACGCGATGTGTGCTTCAGGCAACTTGTGCGTGGTGACGCGGCGGTAGTCGTCGTTCTCGAGCGCTTTGAGGCTCACGGCGCCAAACAGTTCCTCCGGCGTGGTGAACTTGGTGAGCAGCCACTGGAAATACTGTGCGCCGTGGAGACGGCGGCACAACTCGTCGGCGAGCATCGACTTCGCTGTCCCGGGCGGCCCGATGATCAGCACATGTTGGCCGGCGAGCAGCGCGCACAGCGCGCCGTCGATGAGATCCCCCCGTTCGAGAAACAACTGGGCAAGCTCTTCCCGTAGGCGTCCGAGGGTCTCGCCTGCGGTCACGGCCGTCTTGGCACTCTCGGCACTCACGCGCTGATGCTACGAATTGGAGATACGCTATTCAAGAGCGGCGGGCCGAGTTGATCCCCGTCAGCTACTACCGACCCCATTGCCCTTGACACCGCGCGGCGGGCGTTTGTATGAGCAGCCCGTGGCACGGCAGAAGAAAGAGACCAAGAAGGAGCGCAGCGCGCCGCTCATTATTCGCTTCTCCAACGACGACCTGTGGGTGCGCGGGGAAGCGGATCGGGTAGAGGTTGGGCTATCCGACTACGGCCAAGGCAAACTCGGCGAGATCATTGGCGTCGAGTTGCCGGAAGTTGGCAGCGCGGTCGAGCGCGGTGAGCCATTTGGCGAGCTGGAGTCCGTGCGTACGGCGTTGGAGATCGCGTCGCCGGTGACAGGAACGGTGGTGGCCGTCAACACCGAGCTGACCGAGAACCCGAGTCTCATCAATGAGGATCCCTACCACGAGGGCTGGCTCATCGAGGTCACGCTCAACGATGAGGTGGAGTTAGAAGAGTTGATGGAGGCCGACGAGTACGAAGAATTTGTCGAGAGCGAGAGCGACGACTAGTGCCACCCTCGCTGGTGCCGATCGGCTAGCGGGATGGCTTCCTGTTGGGTTCGCCGTTTGGTTCGTCGAACCGATAGATGACCTCACCGGGCTTCGCCCAATGCAGCTGCTGGCGCGCCCGCCGTTCGAGATAGCGATCGTCGGAGCGCAGCCGCTGAATGTGCTCGCGCAACTGTGCGTTGGCCTGCTGACGCTCGAACGCCAACTGCTCCAGCCGCCGCTGCTCGCCGCGCAAGTGCTGCAAATCGATCAAGCCACGATCGCCGTAGATCGCACCGATCACGAGCGCCACGAGGAACGCCACGCCGCCGAGCAGGACAGCTTTGTATTTTGCCGGAGGCGGTGGTAGGAGGGCCATCGCATTTTCCCCACTGTTGGAATCGCATCGTAGCGGAAGGCCCGACACGATAGCAAACAGCCGCGGAGACCGAGGGTGAAGATCAAACAGATCGTGGCGCGCGAGATCTTGGACTCGCGCGGGAATCCGACCGTCGAAGTGGACGTGCGATTGAGTGGAAATGTCGTGGGCCGGGCCGCGGTGCCGTCGGGCGCCTCGACCGGCGAGCATGAAGCGCTGGAACTGCGCGACGGCAAACGCCGCTACCTCGGCAAAGGGGTCACCCGAGCGGTCGGCAACGTCAATAAGATCATCGGGCCGGCATTGCGGGGCCGCGACGTGCGGAAGCAAGACGCGATCGATCGCTTCCTCATCGATCTCGACGGGACGCCCAACAAGCGCCGCCTCGGAGCCAACGCGATGCTTGGCGTGTCGCTCGCGGTGGCGCATGCGGCGGCGGCGGCGGTGGGCGAGCCGCTGTTTCGCTATCTGGGCGGCAAGCAGGCTACGGTGTTGCCAGTGCCGATGATGAACATCCTCAACGGCGGTGCACACGCGGATAGCTCGGTGGACTTGCAAGAATTCATGGTGATGCCGGTGGGGGCGCGCAGCTTCACCGAGGGGCTGCGCATCGGCACGGAGGTCTTTCACACGCTCCGTACGGTACTCAAAGAACGCAAGTACAGCACCGGGGTCGGTGACGAAGGCGGCTTCGCGCCGTCGCTTGGCTCGAATCAAGAGGCGGTCGAGATCATTCTCGAAGCGATCGAACGTGCCGGCTACAAGCCCGGGCGTCAGGTGGTGCTCGCACTCGACCCGGCCGCCAGCGAGTTCTTCGACCGCGGCGCCTACGTCTTCCGCAAATCGGACGGCGTGCGGCGATCGAGTACGGCGATGATTAATTTCTACGCCGACTGGGTGGCGCGCTATCCGATTGTCTCGATTGAAGACGGACTCGCCGAGGACGATTGGGACGGGTGGCAAGCGCTCACGGCGCGACTCGGGCGCAGCGTGCAATTGGTCGGCGACGACTTGTTCGTAACCAATCCGATCCGTTTGCGCCGCGGCATCGACACCGGCATCGGCAATTCGATCTTGATCAAGCTCAATCAGATCGGCACGCTGACCGAGACGCTCGAGACGATTCGGATGGCGAAGGCGGCGGGCTATACGACCGTGATCTCCCACCGCTCCGGGGAGACCGAGGATTCCACCATCGCTGACCTGGCCGTCGCCGTGAATGCCGGCCAGATCAAGACCGGCAGCGCCTGCCGCGGGGAGCGCACCGCGAAGTACAATCAGTTGCTACGGATCGAAGAGATGCTCGGCCGCAGGGCGGAGTATCCCGGCCGCGCCGCGCTGCGGCGTTGAGGAGGCGTATGTCGACCGTTCTGCTACTGCTCGTCGTTGGCGCCGCTGCATGGGCGGTGCTGAGCTACAATGGATTGGTGACGCTGCGAAACCGGGTTCAGAACGGTTGGAAGCAGATCGATGTCCAGCTCAAGCGGCGCCACGACCTCATCCCCAATCTCATTGAGACCGTGAAGGGGGCGATGCAGTTCGAGCGCGATACGCTCGAACGTGTGGTCGCCGCGCGCGCAAAGGCGGTGAGCGCGACGACGGTGAAGGAGACGGCTGATAGCGAACACCAGCTGACGCAATCGCTCGGACGCTTGCTGGCGGTCATCGAGAATTATCCGGAACTGAAGAGCAACCAGAACGTGTTGCAACTGCAGGAAGAGCTGACCACGACAGAGAACCAACTCACCTTCGCGCGCCAGTTCTACAACGATACCGTAATGCAGTTTAACGCGCGCCAGGAAGTGTTCCCGTCCAACCTGATGGCCAATTTCTTTGGGTTTCAGCGCGCCGAGTTCTTCAGCGCCGACGAAGCGGATCGCACCACGCCGCACGTCGACCTCACGCTGAAGTCCTAGCCACTTGTGGACCTCTACGCGCGACAGGCTCAGAACCGCCGGCGCACGTTTGCGTTTCTCGCATTGTTCATTCTGGCGTTCCTCAGCCTCGGCTTCGCGCTCGACGTCACGACCTACGGCTTCCTTGATCCCCGTGGCGAACGCTTGCCCGTCGTCTCGGTCATCGCCTTGGTGGCGTCGGGCAGCTTGGCCCTGACGTCGTATTTTGCGGGAGCCCGGCTGGTGATGGCGTCGCTGCTGGCCGATCCGCTCAACCCCGATATCGCCGAGCATCGTCAGCTGCGCAACATCGTGACCGAGATGGCGCTGGCGGCGGGGCTGCCGCAGCCAGCGATCTACGTGCTGCTCGACCCGGCGCCCAACGCCTTGTCGGTCGGTCGCGATCCGCAGCACGCCGCGATCGCAGTGACCGAGGGCGCGATGCAACGGCTCGATCGCGAAGAGATGCAAGGCGTGATCGCGCACGAGATGGCGCACATCGCCAACCGTGACACGCTGGTGATGACGGTCGTCGGTGTGCTGTTGGGTGGCCTGGTGATGCTGGCGGATTGGGGGCGACGCATGTTCTATGTGGGCGGCGAGCGGCGCCGGCGTGGCGGCATCCTCCTGATCCCGCTTCTGCCGATCCTGTTGGTAATTGCGCCCTTGCTGTCGCGCTTGTTGGCGATGGCGATCTCACGGCAACGCGAATACCTAGCGGATGCGACCGCGGCGGAGCTCACGCGTAACCCACTGGGGCTTGCGCGCGCGCTGGAGAAGATCGGCGCCGTCGCGACGCCGTTGCGCGCTGCTACCCGTGGTACCGCACATCTGTTCATCAGCGATCCTTTGCAGCGCCGTGTCGATGCCCGCGACGGACGGTTGGCGGACCTGCTGGCGACGCATCCGCCGCTGGCGCGACGCATCGCGATCCTGCGCGCACTCGGGCACGGCACAGCCATATGAGTGACCCCGCTTGTCCCAACTGTGACGTCGAGCTGCGGCCAGTCACCGCGCACTCACGCAGCGGCTATCTTATTGCACTCGATCAATGCGACCGCTGCGGCGGGTTGTGGTGCGATCGCTGGGAGCTGTTCCCGATCGACGCAAGCGAGGTCGCGCGGCTCGATCCAGTGGATCAACCGGCGCTACGGGCGTCGGTGGTGACAGTGCAGCGCGAACTCAAGTGCCCGCGTTGCGTCACGGCCATGTTCGAGTTTCGTGATCCGCTGTTGCCGGCGGACGCGCACATCGAACGCTGCCGCGCGTGTGAAGGAATGTGGCTCAACCGTGGTGAGCTGCGCCGCTTCAAATCTGCGCACGCCGCACCGCCACGACCGCAGCCGGTGAGTGATGTAGCAGTACGAGAACTCACGCAGCGCTACGCCAGCGCGACGAATTGGTCGACGGTGAAGAATCTCGACGCGGCCGTGAGCGCGCCACTAGCCGCTGACGACGAACCCACAGACATCAAGCGGGACTTGGCGCAGAGCGCCGGATGGATTGTGGTGCGCACGTTGTTGCAGCTGTTGTTCGGCATCTGAGCTGTGGACAAACCGCGCGCGTGGTTGTGGAGGACGGGGTAAAACAATCTGCTACCGAGCGCGCGCAATGCGACGAGCACCACTTCACGCCCCTGGTTTTTCGCTTTTGGGCGGCGAGCTTTCGCCTGGAAAAAGTTTTCCAAAATGCCATTCTCCTATTGACACGATGGAAGGTGACTTCCTATAATCCGGACCGTAACTGGTGGTGGGTGGCTGAATGAGGTGGAGAATGCCTGAGGGAATGGGAGCTGTGAGGAAAGTCGAGACCCAGCGTGGTCTCCAAGGAGGATCCTATGCCGATGAAGAAGAAGGCAAAGAAAGGGAAGAAGGCTGTGGCGAAGAAGAAAGCCCCTGCAAAGAAGAAAGCCGCTGGCAAGAAGAAGAAGTAGCCAGCGTCACGTTGACTGAGGCCATTCACTAGGCCAGGTTTTTTTTCCCTCCCTCAGGTTGAGCCTTCGGGCTCGGCGGACAGGCCCTCTGGATACTCCAGGGGGCCTGTTTGTTTCTGGCGCTTGCGATCGCGCGCCGTGCGCGCGAAAGAACTCAACATGCGCGTGAAGAACTCATCATGAAGGTTCGGATCGGCGAACTGAACGCCGAGGTGAGCGGCGCCGAGAGTCCGAAGTTCACTGCGCCGCTGCTGTTGCTCCACGGGTTGTGGCATACCGCCGCGGTGTGGCGACGGTGGAGCGGATTTCTCGCGCATCGTGGTTGGGCCTGTTACGCGCTGAACTGGCGCGACTGTGACGGTAGCTCCGCGACGGATTCGTTGTTGGAAGTAGAGCGTGAGATTCGGCGCGTCATCGCCGCCATGGCGGCCCAGCCGGTGGTGATCGGACACGATGTCGGTGCGCTGTTGGCCCTGCGGACGGCGGCGACCGCGCGCGCAGTGGTTGCGGTTGCGCCGATCGCACCACACCCGTTCAGTGACGCCCCCGCCACGCGTTTGGTTCGGCCAGCTCTGTGGTTCGGCCGCACGATCCGCGCACCGCGGGGCGCGCGCGGCCGTGCCTATTTCGGCGAGCCGCTCGATGCGGACACCCACGAGTCCGCCGTCCTGTTGCGGACACTCGCACGCGATGCCATCGACATCGCGCCGACGGCAACGCCGACGCTCATTGTCGCCGGTAGCGCCGACGCCTTTGTCGCGCAGTCCGACATCGCGCGTTTGGCGCAGCACGTCGGCGCGGTGCTGCAGGTGGATCCGGACGCAGGTCATGCCCTGCACGTAGAACGCGGCTGGGAGCGACGCGTTGGCGACGTCCATCGGTGGATCGTTCGAACACTCGGCGATCCGCTGCTGGCCTTGCGTGAAGAGTCCGACGATACGTAGCCGTGCGGCGATGAAGATGGCGACGGCGCTTAGCTGGAGTCTGGCGCGTCGCCCGCCAAGCGTGCCTTCTCAGCACTAGGCATCTCAATTGACTGCGAGATGAACCACTGTTAGTCCTGCCTCATCTGATTTTCCCCGATATGGAGGTTTCCCATGTCCGAAGCGTACATCATTGATGCGTGCCGTACCCCCCGTGGCCGGCGCAAGGGCAGTCTCAGCAACGTCCATCCGATGGATCTGCTGGTGGCGGTGTTCAACGCGATCACCGCACGTACCGGCGTCGATCCCAAGGAAATCGAAGATGCTGTTGTCGGCTGCGTGAGCGAGACCGGTGAACAGGGTACCAACATTGCCCGTGGCGCGGTGCTGGCGGCGGGTTGGCCGGTGGACGTGCCGGGCGTGACGCTCAATCGCTTCTGCGGCTCGGGTCAGCAGGCCGTGAACTTCGCTGCGCAGGCCATCAAGGCGGGCGCGCAAGATCTCGTCGTTGCCGGCGGCGTGGAGAACATGACTCGTGTGCCCATGGGTTCGGACATGGGACCGCTGCCGATGAGCTTGATGGAGAAGTACAACCTCGTGCCGCAAGGTCTCTCTGCCGAGATGATCGTCGAGAAGTGGAACTACGGCCGCGAGGAAATCGACCGCTTCGCGCTCGCCAGTCAGCAGAAGGCGTGGCGCGCGATTCAGGAAGGCCGCTTCAAGAAGAGCCTGATTCCGATGAAGGTGACGCTGAACGGCGAAGAGAAGCTGTTCGACACCGATGAGCACGTGCGGCCGCAGTCGACGCTGGAAGGGCTGATGGCGTTGACGCCGTCGTTCAAGCCCGACGGCAAGATCACTGCCGGCAACTCGAGCGGCATCGTCGACGGCGCTGCGGCGGTCATGCTCGCGTCGGAAAAGAAGGTGAGGGAACTCGGCCTCAAGCCACGCGCGCGCATCGTCGATCAGATGATCGTGGGCTCCGAGCCGGTCATCATGCTGACCGGGCCGATCCCGGCGACGCAGAAGGTCTTGAAGCGCGCGGGTCTGAAGATCGGCGACATCGATCTGATTGAGATCAACGAGGCGTTCGCCCCGGTGCCGCTGTGCGTGATGCAGGAAATCGGCATGGACCCTGAGCGCGTCAACGTCAACGG
>JBGOUW010000503.1:0-3707 GCA_041477755.1 Binatia bacterium | reverse complement strand
GGGCCGTCGCCGCGATCGAGGCGGTGCGACATGCGGGCGGTGGCGACGTAGTGCGCGATATCGCCGTGCCGGTGCCGACAGCCATCATCGGCCAATTTCTCGGTGTTCCCGAAGCGGACCGGGCACGCTTCCACGACTGGGCTAGCGCAGTCGTCGCCGGAACCAGCGGCACGGCGTATCACGCTGAACACCATCGCGCCGCGCGGGAACTCTACGGCTATTTCGCCACTCTGATCCAGCGGCGGCGTCAACATGCGAGCGACGACCTCATCGGCAGTCTTGTTGCCGCCGAGATCGACGGCAACCGACTCAACGAGCAGGACGTGCTGGGCTTTTGCTTCAACATCGTCGTCGGTGGCATCGAGACCACCACCAACCTGATTACAAATGGCATGGTGTTGCTGCAGGAGCGTCCCGATCTTGTGCCGCTGCTGGCGCGTGAACCACAACAGATCCCGCGCGCCGTCGATGAATTCCTGCGCTTGGAATCGCCGGTGCAAGGCCTCTGCCGCACCACGACGCGCGCGGTATCGCTTCACGGGGTGACGATCCCGCCCGGAGAAAAAGTGCTGCTCCTGTTTGGTGCCGCCAATCGCGACGAGCGCGAGTTTCCCGATCCAGACCGTCTCGATCTCGATCGAGTTGCCCAGCATGTCGCCTTTGGATATGGCGCTCACTACTGCATTGGTGCATCCCTGGCGCGCTTGATGGGTCGCATCGTTTTCGAAGAACTCACCGGGCGTCTCAGAGCGTACCGACTTGATCTCACCCATGCGCGTCGCGTCCGCGCGGCGATAAGCCGTGGGTGGGAGTATCTGCCGGTCGAGATCCAGGCGGGCGCGTAGGTCTGCGGCGCCGGCCGCGGAAGGATGAGGGAGCACGAATGGGAGTCATTGCGATCACGGGTTCCGCTTCCGGCATCGGCGCCGCAACGAGGGCCCGATTGGAAAAAGCCGGCAACGAGGTCATCGGCGTCGATCTCGTCAACGCCGAGATCACCGCGAACCTTGCCACGCTAGAAGGACGCGCGGAGGCGATCGCCGCCCTTGCCCAAGCGAGCCGTGGCTGCCTCGATGGGCTCGTCGTGTGCGCGGGGGTGGGTCCGCAAACCGAACCGTTCTCGACGATCGCGTCACTGAACTATTTCGGCGCACAGGTTCTGTTGTCGGGCTTGCGAAACGTGCTCGCGGCCGCGAAGCCCGCGGCGGCCGTCGCCGTCTCCTCCAACTCCTCGACACTCCCGGGTATGGATACCGCGCTGGTGGCCGCTTGTTTGGACGGCAACGAAGGCGAAGCTCGCCGACTGGCGGACACAATGGATGGGCAATGGGTCTACGGCGGCTCGAAGTTGGCGCTCGCACGCTGGGTCCGCCGGCAGGCACCGACGACTGACTGGGCCGGCGCGGGCATCCGGTTGAACGCCGTCGCACCGGGCGCCGTCGCGACGCCGCTCCTACAAGCCGGACTCGATCACCCGTTGTTCGGCCCGTTGATTCGCAACTTTCCCATCCCGACCGGAACCTTCGGGGACCCCAATGAAGTCGCGTCGGCGATTGGTTTCTTGCTCAGCGACGAAGCGTCGTTCTGCTGCGGCAGCGTGCTGTTCGTCGACGGCGGTACCGACGCGATGTTTCGTCCCGACACGTACTAGCGCAGTGAGCGAAGACCAAGATCTTCCGCTGTGTCTCGTCAGTGGATTCGGCGATCAGTCGAACCTGTTCTACTCGTCAACCACGCGCGCGGCTTTGTACGCGAAGCGCGGGACGGAACCTTTGGTGACGAGTTCAAGCCGTAACGCGACGCCGAGCTTCTCTCGAAAGCGATCGCCAAGACGCTTGCTGATGTCGCTTGGGTCGCTGAGTTGGGCCGGATCGTATTCGAGTCGCACATGCAGCGCGTCTGCGGCCGGCCTGTGCCTGACGACTTGGTACTCGGCCGATGGCGTCGAGATCTCGGGGAACTCGTAGAGCATGAGCGCTACATCGATCGGCAGAATCTCGTGCGTCCCCACGGGAACAATATCGCGCACGCGGCCTTCGTAGAACAAACGGCGATGGGTTTCGCCGCACGGACACGGCTTCATGTTCCACCGCACGACGTCTTCGAGGTCGTAGCGCAGCAGGAAGTTGTCTTTCTCCAGCACCGTGACGACCAGGTTGCCGCGCTCGCCGTGGCCGCACGGGCGGCCGCTGTGGCGATCGATGACTTCGACAATCGCGAGGTCTTCGGCGAGGTGCGCGCCGTCGCGCTCGTCGCAGGCGCTGCCGAGCAAGGGGAGCGCTTCGAGCCCGGAGCTCGCCATCAGATACTGCTCCGACGGATGATCGCCGGCGATGGTGAGGTTGAGATCGCGCGCCGGATCGAGTCCTTGTTTGCGCGCGGCGTCGGCATAGGTGGTCGCGACGTTGCCGAACAGACGGTACATGTCGGGTCGCAAGCGACGCCACACTTCGATGACATCCTTGATGTGCTGCTCGCCCACCGGCGGACCCGATGGGATGTTGAGCGCGCCGAGCCCTTCGATGCCGTGGCTGAAATGCCAGCCGCCGGCGTTCATGCCGAACGGGTGAGCGTTGGCCAGGCTCATCCCCGGCCGTAGTCCCCAACGCCAGCGGCCGCGCGCCGACGCGGTGTAGTCGACTTCGAGGTCTTTGCGCGTCCACAAGATCAGCGTGGGCTTGCCGCTGGTGCCGGTCGACGCGCCCAGGCGCACGGCAGCGCTCACCGGCGCGCCGCGATAGTCGCCGAACGGCGAATGCGCTTCCTCGCTCTGGCGCAGTTCAGCTTTGAGCGTGGTTGGAATGCAGTGAAGATCATTCAGTCCGCGAATGTCCGGCGCGCGGCGCACGCCGGCGGCTTCGAGTTTGCGCTGGAAGAACGGCACCGGCGTCGACCACACGCGTTCGAGCTGGCGCGCGAGCCGCTGTGCTTGCAGGCGTTGCACCTGCTCCAACGGCATCGTCTGGATGCTGGGGTCGTAGTAGCGGCGGGCTTTGTCCGTTGCTGCGTGCTGTTGATCAACCGTCATCCGCCGTTGCTCCTCGATTCGATGCGGGGTGCGCTCCACGCGGAGCGAGAGAAAACCGACGGCGCGGTTTTCTCTCGCGCTCTCTTTCGCGCCGGCTGCGCTTGGCTATGGGCCGCGTCACTGTGAGCCGGCCTCGCGCGATTTGCGCGGCGCAACCCACTCGAACTACGCCACCAATGACGAGCTGCAAAACGCACACGGCGGCCTCTGCGCTCTGTGGGTTCATCGCGGCACGTTTCTGCTAAGAGGCCGTCAGCCATCCATGCGTCCCTTGTCTGCTCTTGCCGGGCATCCGACTCCAACGGTGAACCAACGCCGGAACCTTCCTTTACGCGAGCAGAGGCCACCGATTGCTCCCGGCAGCGCATCACTTGCGTCGGTGCGGCGCCAAGGCTGCGCAGCGCCAGTGCGCGTGGCCGACTCACAGTGAGGCTCCACATTGCCCGGCTCCGAGGCCGGAGAGAGGAGCGCGAGGAGAGAACCAGGCCGCTGGTTCTCTCCTCGCTGGGCGCAGGGGCGTAGCCCCGCATCCGATGCCTGCGATCCATCGCGATTACACGGCGCTGTATCGCGCAACCACCACGGCGCTGGTGGCGCCGTGCCTCACCTCCCTTCTTGACTAACAAACGTTCGTTGGGATACAGGCTCGCGAGTTTCATGAAGCTGCGAAGAGTCATCG
>JBGOUW010000475.1:0-3973 GCA_041477755.1 Binatia bacterium | reverse complement strand
TAGGTGTTGGTGCGCAGCCAATGACTGAAGGTGGTGTCGTCTGATTTTGCCAGCGGCGCCGGCGGATTCACCGGCTCGGGTTGCTTCGCTGCGGCGACCGATTCCTTCAACTCCGTGCGCAGGCGCTCGCCGAGTTGCGCCTCGACTTGCGCGCGCATTCGCTGCAACTCCTCGAGTACCTTCGGCACCCCCCACTTCTTGAAGACATACTTCAGCCGTGCCTTGTGGCGGTTCTTCCGTTCACCGTAGCGATGCTGAAAGCGCACCACCGTTTCGGCTGCAACCAACGTCTCCTCGACCGGTACGAAGTCCCAAATCTTCTGCGCCAAGTACGGCTGCGCCGCCAGACCACCGCCGGCATAGACCGAGAAGCCCGGCTGCCCGTCTCGCATGTGCGCGAAGAACGCGAGGTCGTTGATCGGTCCCTGCGCGCAGTCGCCGTCGCAACTGGAGAAAGCGACCTTGAACTTGCGCGGCTGAGTGAGATTCAGCGGATGAAACAGAAAGTAGTCGTGCACCGCAAGGAGATACGGCGTGACGTCGAACGGCTCGTTCGGCCACGTGCCGGCGTGAATGCAGCCGGTAACATTGCGGACACTGTCGGCGCAGGCGCCACGGGTGGTGATGCCGACGGCGTGCAAACGCTCGTACATGTCCATGATGATGCCGAGGTCGAGCCAATGCAGCTGGATGTCTTGCCGCGTGGTGATGTGAGCGACGCCGCGGGCGTACTCGTCGGTGAGGTCGGCCAAGCAGTCGGCTTGCGCGGCGGTCATCAGGCCGCCGGGCAATTTGATGCGCTGCATATGGCTGGTGTGATCGAGCTGGTAGTACAAGCCGTAGCTCAATCGGATGGGTCGAAATTGATCGTCGGTGAGCCCGCCTTGGCGATAGCGCTCAACCCGCGTGCCGTGGGCCGCCAAGCCGGCGCGGAAGTCAGTATCGGTTGGTGTCATGATGCCATCACCTCCCCGGATGTTCTCGGGAGCGGGTGTTTCCCTCCACGTTCATGTCGGTGACTCAAGCTCTACCCTCATGCGCGGAGAATGGCAACGCGTCACCGACTTGTGGAAACATCCCGCTTTCGCGCGTGCCTCGATTGCCTTATAAGACGAGCCACGAGCACGAATCACGAGGCTGCCATGAAATACAAGTGCTGGTTCCAGTGCATCAACCCGGAGTGCGCCAAAAGCTACGACATCTTCGAGATCATCTACCGCTGCCGTGCGTGCGGCGAGCTGCTCGAAGTCACGCATGACATCGATCGCCTCAAGCGTACCAACGGGGACGGGTGGAAGAAGGTGTTCGACAAGCGCGTCCGCTCGACCCAGTGGCCGTTCGGTTCCGGCGTATGGAACCGCAAAGAATTGGTGCTGCCGTCGCTGTCCGACGAGCACATCGTCAGCATGTACGAGGGCAACAGCAACCTGTTCTGGGCCGAACGGTTTGGCAGACAGATCGGTCTCGAAGACTTGTGGGTGAAGCAGTGCGGGAACTCGCACACGGGATCGTTCAAAGATCTCGGCATGACCGTGCTGGTCAGCGTCGTGAACGAGATGCGCGCAAAGGGCATCAACATCCCAGCGGTCGCCTGCGCGAGCACGGGCGACACCTCGGCGGCGTTGGCCGCCTATTGCGCGGCGGCCGGCATCGCCGCGGTCGTGTTGCTGCCGCGGAACAAAGTCTCGCTGGCGCAACTGGTGCAGCCGATCGCCAACGGCGCGTTGGTGCTGTCGCTCGACACCGACTTCGACGGCTGCATGGCGATGGTGCAGAAGATCACCGAGAGCGAAAACATCTATCTCGCCAACTCGATGAACTCGCTGCGCATCGAAGGGCAGAAGACGATCGGCATGGAGATCGTGCAGCAGTTCGATTGGGAAGTGCCCGACACCATCATCATTCCTGGCGGCAATCTCGGCAACGTCAGCGCGCTCGGCAAAGGTCTCTTGATGATGGAGCAGCTCGGGATGATTACCAAGCGGCCGCGCATTGTCGTCGCGCAAGCAGCCCGTGCCAATCCGCTCTACCTCAGCTACCTGAACGGCTTCCGCGACTTTCACCCGATGCAAGCGCAGAAGACGCTGGCCAGCGCGATCCAGATCGGCAACCCGATCAGCTTCAAGAAGGCGGTGCGGATACTGCAGGAGTTCAACGGCATCGTCGAGCAAGCCACCGAGGAGGAGTTGGCGGACGCGTGCGCGCTCGCCGACCGCACCGGCATGTTCAACTGCCCGCATACCGGCGTCGCGTTAGCGGCGCTGTTGCGCCTGCGGCAGCGTAAGGTGATCGGATCGCACGAACGGGTTGTGGTAATTTCGACCGCACACGGGCTGAAGTTCACCGAGTTCAAAGCCGGCTATCATCAGAAGACGTTGGAGGACGTGCGCGGCCGTTACGCCAACGCGCCGATCGAGTTACCCAACGACCTCGACGCCGTCCGTCGCGCCCTGTTCGAGCGCATCGAGCGGATGCAAGCCGACGACCGCGCGCTGCCGGAGATCGGCGCGTAGGGCGCCACATTATCTTGCGATGTCGGTTGCGGCTCGTTGGCTGCGAGTGCCGATCAGTTCCGGTGTAGGGGCGACGCATGCGTCGCCCTCCGTACGGTCGCGACGGGACCTGACGGGCGACGCATGCGTCGCCCCTACACCGATCGACGATCGCTCCACGATCGCTGAATTCTCCGACCGCCTCATCCTCTGCCTCGGCTGCCGCTATCGTATCACCAGCGAACAGCAACGCATTCGCATCGATGGCGAGCACGAACACCACTGCACGAACCCGGCGGGCTACCGTTTCCATATCGGTTGCTTCCGCGACGCGCCCGGTTGCGTGGTGTGGGGTGCTCCGACGGCGGAGGACACCTGGTTCCGCGGCTTCGCGTGGCGCTACGCCCTGTGCGGCGGTTGCAGCGCGCATCTGGGCTGGCGTTTCGAAGCGATCGAGTCGGGCTTCTTTGGTCTGGTGCTGAACCGACTGGTGACCCAGGATATCGAGCGTCTCGATTCGTAGGGTACGCTGCGCGCACACCGGGTCGTCAGTTCAATCTGGCCGCACCGACTCGCTGCGGCGAAATGATGGCCGCGCACTGATCTGCGCCATCCAGCGAGTCAGAACGGGTACATCGCGACGCGCGGATAGACGGAGAGATCGGCGATGCTGAACTCGTCGCCGACGAGGAACTCGCGGTCGGTGAGCGCGCGTTCGAGGTGATCGAGGCGCTGGTAGAGCTGCGCGCTGAGCAACGCCGCTTCGTCATCGCTGACGGCGGTTCCGTCGTAGACCCGGCTGACCCAGTCGCTATGCGCCGCGTCGGTGGTCGAGCGCCGTACCTCGGCCATCATCTCTTCCTTCGGTCGCAAACGATCGTAGGGGCCGATCACGCGCAGGTACATCAACGGTCGGAATTCCTTCGCCATTGCCAGCTCGAACGCTTGCCACATTTTCGCTTGCGCGCGCTGCCACGGGTCCGTTGGATACATAGGCGGCACGGGGAAGACCTCGTCGAGGTACTCGGTGATGACGTTCGATTCGTAGACGACGCGGTCGCCATGCACGAGCGTCGGCACCACGCCGTTGGGATTGAGCGCGAGATACTCGGGGCGCTTCTGCGCCATCTTGGTGAGGTCGACGATGCGCGTCTGCCACTCGAGGCCCTTCTCCAGCAACACGATGCGCACGCGGCGCGCGCACGGTGAGCCTTGGGTGTCGTACAAGACGATGCGATCGCTCATTGGCGACCCTCCTTCAGCAACGAGCCGCGATCGCTGACCACGGCGCCGATCGGGCCGAAGATTTGGAGGCGGAGGTCGTCGTTGCTGGCGGCGCGCAGCAGCGCGTCGCGATCGCGCAGGTGGTGCAGCATGTGGCGCAAGTACATCACCGCGGTCCCACACTCGTCCGTGCGACCCTCGACGTAGGTGGCGAAGCTCGCCGCGGAGAAGTCGCGGCGCGCAAATGCTTGCTTGGC
>JBGOUW010000032.1:0-16897 GCA_041477755.1 Binatia bacterium | reverse complement strand
TAGTCGTGAAACCGCGAAGCCGATACCGAGAAACACCAGGGCGTGTATCCAGGTGAACAGCATCGCCATCTCGAAGGACGGGGCGAGCGTGTCGGGTGAGGCGAGACCTTCACCGTGGCGGAAAACCCAGATACCCAGCACCGTCGGTGTGTACAGCGGCCGGCCGCTGAGACTATCGAGCAGGAGAAACCACAGGGCGATGGTGGCGGCGCCGAGCAAGCCGGCGACAATGCCCTGTTGATCGACGGTGGAGGTTGCAACGGTCTCGCCTTGAGATGGACCGCCGAGAGTTTCGCCACTGACCGAGGCCATGACGGACTCCTTTCCGGGCGATTACAGCCGCCCGCTCACGACCACTCACACGCGCATAGTCTGACCCGCGCTAGACACCGGGTCAATGCCCCAGTTCAGGGGAGCTGGATGACATCGACGCGGTCGCTGATGCCCTGGTAGTGGACGTTCACCGCCGCGCTCGCTTCGGGGTACGCCTCGTACAAGGCGCCCAGCAACCCGTGGCCCCCGGCGGCGATGCCGTGAATGCGGGTCTGCCCGCTCAACGTACCGGCTATGCCGACGTTGAAGATGGACCGTTCGAGTTGCGTCGTGTCGAGGCGCGACAGCGCGCGCATCGCGAAACACTGCACGGTGGTGCTGGTCGAGAAGCGTTGCTCGAATTCGTTGAACACCAGGATCTGCGCAATGATGCTAGCCGGCACCTGCAGGTTGTAGTCCGCAGCGCAGGGGGTCAACACGATCACGCTCTGCACCGCGTTGCCCTCTATCATCGCGCCATCGAAGAGGTGATTGACGATGAGCGTGTTGGGACAGGCCGCATACTCCTCACCCAACCGCAGGGTGTTGTCGCCGTTGTTGGCTCCCGCCACCGCGGGAATCCCTACGGCGTTGTCGCGGGTCACATCGAGCAGGTCTCGACCGGCCTGGACCGTGGTGGCGGAACCCACCAAGACGTTGCGGTCGGTCGGACGGCCCTGGTCATCCACCACGACGCAGCGCAGTTCGCCAACAAAGGGAATCTCGCTCACCGGGGGGATACGCGTGCCGACGTTACTCTGGCCACCGGGACCGCGCCGGGTGCGGCCATCGAGCGGAACGCAGTCATCGTGGTACTTGGACATTTGCGCCGGTGTGCAGACGACCAAGCCATCGGATGCGACCCAGGCGATCGGCTGGCGCGCTGTGAGCTGAACGCGGAAGTCGGTCTCGCTCCACCCCGGCAAGCACAACCCACCGCGGCATTCGGCGCCGCTGGAGCACGCGTCGCCGCTGTTCGAACAGTGGCCGTTGGCGTTGACGTAGAAGCAGCGCGCCGCCACCGGGTCTTTCGAGGTGTTGCTCAGTTGAATGAGTGTGTCGGTGGGAATCTTGTCGTCCACGAAGACCAACGGATACACCACCAAGGCCGCGGGCTGATCGGACGCGATCTGTGCTTTGGCCGTGTGGGCTGTTAGCACGTACGCGATCGCCAATAAGGCTCGACGCAACGTCATCGTTCCCCTCCTCCGTACACGCACCATCACCGCACTCACCGTTGGTGTCTGAGCAAGCTATTGACGATGCCTGGGTGCAGATCCTCGACGCACTGGCACGTCACGTTCGCGCTGCATGTTCCGCTGGCCCCGCCATCGGTGCCGGAGAGACTTCCGGCGCAGGGCGGCTCGACATCCTTACACGTCTGTCCCTCGGGACAGATACCGCCGCAAATCTGGGCGGCGCCGCCGGTAGAGAGGTTGTTCAGTTCTCCACACGGGATGGCGGCAATGGCCGCGCGCGAGACTAACGCTACCAGCCCCACTGCGATCAATCCTGCAAGGCCCGACATCCGCACTCTGTTGATGGCCACCATTCGCCCCCTCCCTTAGCGTCGGCTATTTTCGACGGCCGGCGCCGGAAGTCAAGCCGAAACGCGTGCCCAGCCAGCAGGCCTAAGGCAGATTGATGATGTCGACGTGATCGCTTACACCTTGGAAATGCAGGTTGGCGGCGGTGCTGCGATTGCCATGCGAGTCGAAGAAGACCCCGAGCAGTCCGTGACCTCCGGAACCGACTCCGTGGATGCGGGTCTGTCCGACCAATGTACCCGAGACACCGACACTGAAGATTGACCGGTTCGGCTGCGTGGTGTCGATGCTGGACAACGGCAGCGACAAGAAGCACTGCACCGTGGTGCTGGTGGAGAAGCGTTGCTCGAACTCGTTGAACACTAAAAATTGCGCGATGATCTTGGCGAGATTCTGGTCTTGCAACACGAAGTCCTCGCTGCACGGTACCAACGCGAGCAAACCCTCGATGGGGTCGTCGGTGACCGGGTCCACCGCACCATCGAAGAAGTGGTTGAGGATGAGCGTGTTGGGACACGCGTTGTACTCCTCACCAAGGACCAAGCGATTGTCGCCGTTGTTGGCGCCGGCGATTGCCAGGATGCCGATGGCGTTGTGTCGGGTCACGTCGAGACATCCACGCTCACAGACTTCCTCGGTCGTCGTCGAGCCGACCAGCACGTTGCGCTCGACCGGATGGTCTTCATCATCGACCGCGATGCACTTGAGCTCGCCGACGAATGGATCTTCCGCAACCGGCGGTACGTGGGTAGGGACATTGCTCTGCCCGCCCGGGCCGCGGCGGATGCGTCCATCGAGCGGGATGCAGCGATCACTGGGTGTTTCGTTCGGATTGCAGCGCCTCAGCCCTTGCGAGGCCACCCACGCCAAGGGTTGCCGTGGGGTAATGCGAATGCGGAAATCCGTCTCGTTCCAATCCGGCAAGCACAAGCCACCGCCGCATTCGGCACCGCTGGAGCATACGCGGCCGTTGTTCGTGCAATGACTGTTGGCATTCACATAGAAGCAGCGCGCGTTCACGGGCTGGCTCGATGTGTTGCTCACCTGAATCAGCGTGTCGAGACAATCGTCCCCCGACACCGCGATCATCGGGAAGACGAGAATTGCGGCCGGCTGGTCGGAGGTGATGTCGGCGCGAGTCGCCGAAGCGACGCCGAGCACCGTCATGAGCACCAGCGCGGGCACGAACCATCGCGTATGTCGACGCTGGCAGCTCATCGTCGTGGCAGCTTCCGCAAGATGCCGGTCACCGCGGGGCACGTGGGCGTCGGCGGCGGCGGCGGTAGGTTGTTGAAGAAGCCGGTGTCGGCGTCGCCGGTCGTGTCAAGCACCGTGCGGGCGCTGAGACCGGCCGTGCACGTGCCGCCTTCGCAGTCTCCGCCGGAGCACGGGTGAGTATCGTTGGTGCCCCCAACGCAGGTGCCCGTCACCGAGAACCCGGAGGCGCTGAGACCGAACGCCTGCATGCCCTCGACGACAAACACGATGATGTCGGTAGCATTGTGCAGCAGGAAGCCGTCGACCGCGCTGGCTTGAGTCGCCCCACCGCCGTCGTTGCCAACGCGCGTGTTCTTCGTATCGTCTAGGGTCACATTCTGCGTCAGCACCTCACCGCCGGCGTTCGAGCAGGTTCCGCTACACGCGCCGCAAGCTCCGGTGTCGGCACCAGCATTGTTTGCCGAGTCACACGGGATGCCAGCGACACACGAGCCGCCCCCACAAGTGGCTCCCGCCGATGTCGTCGGTGAGCCCGCCGGATTCGGGAACACAATCGCCTGCACAGCAATCGAAGTCGTCCCACCGAGGCGGCGGCTCAAGGTGACCTTGGCCGCGGCCGGCACCAAGGTCGCCCCGGATCCGCTCGATGTCGTGATCGCCTGCAACGATTCGCCCGAAGACCCATCGAAGGTCACGGAGCGAACACCGTCGGGCAGAGTCAGGATGCCGTTGCCGCCGTTGGCCGAGCCGTCGAAATCCGAGGGCGCGATGTCATTCGACGAGAACCCGGTCAGAATCTGCGTGCGTTTGATCTTGCTCAACATCCCGTCGGGCAACGTTATGCCGCTGGACGCCAGCGAAACCGAAGTGAGCACCGGATCGGTGAGACTGACGGTCTCATTGAGCGAGTTAGCCGAGCCGGTGGTCAACATGATGCTCGTGACCTGGCCACCGATGCCCGAACCGGCGTCGATCTTCACCACGTAGTAGAGCTTGTTGTTGTTAGAAACAAAGAACTGCTGGTCCATCAGCGCGACGGCCGGCGCCGCGCAGACGGCGACGACCGCAATCGCTAACCCGATCGTCCGTTGTATTTGCCGCGTGACCATTGATTCTTGAAACTTGGACCGGCTGCGTGACACCTCAGAGTGGTCGCCATGCCACTCTGGATACCGGAACTACGTCCGGACGAGAGGGTTGTCAACCGGAAAGCGAAGGGGGAGCGGGTCAGCCGACGAAAAAGTGCAACGAGCGTTCGACGAAGCCCATCACCGGGCTCCAGTAGACGCCAAGCGTCAACGTGGCACCGGCGAGGAGCCCGAGCACCACGCCATCTTGCACGCCAACCGTCACCGCCCCTTCGTCGCCCGTGGGCTGATCGAAGAACATCGCCCGCACGATGCGCGCATAGTAGTAGAGTGACACCACGCTGTTGACCACGCCCACCACCGCCAGCGCATAGAAGTGCTGCTGGATTACGGCGGCAAAGAGATAGAACTTGCCGATGAACCCACCCAGCGGCGGCAGCCCGGCGAGCGAGAACAGAAAGATCGCCATCGCCACCGCCGGGAACGAGCCCCCGCGCCAGGCCAGGCCACGGTAGCCGTCGATGTCTTCGCGCCCGGTGCTGTTCGCCACGATCATCACCACGAGGAACGCGCCAATGTTCATCAGGTAGTAGGCGATCAGGTAGAACAGCATCGCGCGCAATCCCTCGTTGCTGACGACGACGAAGCCCATGAGAATGTAGCCCGCGTGCGCGATACTCGAATAGGCCAGCAGGCGTTTGAGATTCGTCTGCGACAGCGCGGCGAGGTTACCGAGCGTCATCGTGATCATCGAGAACACCAGCACCAGCTGCGGCCATTCGATACCCGGTAGCGCGGTCCACGCGCCGTTCGGCCCCAACTGCGAGATCGCCGGGTAGAAGAAGCGGATCAGCAGCGCGAATCCGCCGGCTTTCGAACCGACCGAGAGGAAGGCGGTGACCGGAATGGGCGCGCCTTGATAAACGTCCGGCGCCCACATGTGGAACGGCGCGGCGGCGATCTTGTACCCAAACCCGGCGAACGTCAGCACCAACGCGACGAACAGCGCGAGCTGATTGCCGGTACCGTGGCTGAGCGCGGCGTTGATCTGCGCGTAGTCCATGCTGCCCGCCAAGCCGAAGATCCAGCTCATGCCGTAGATCATCGTGCCGGAGGCGACGCCGCCGTAGATGAGATACTTCAGCGCCGCCTCGCCCGAGCGCCGGCTGTGTTTGATGATCCCGGTGAGCACGTACGACGTCAGGCTGACGAACTCGAGCGACAGGTACGCCATCAGCAGGTTCGACGCCGACGCCATGAAGAACAGACCGAGCAGGCTCGACAACAGGATGCCGTAGTACTCGCCCTGGCTCGACCGCTGCACTTCGCGCGACGACAGCGACATCAAGATCGTCGTGATCGTCGCCAACGAGAACACCACCTTGAAGAAGATCGCGAACTGGTCGTGGACGATCATGCGATTGAACAGCCACGTATCCGCCGAGCCCGACACCCGCGCCACCGCCACGAGCGCCACCGCGGTGCCGACCAACGCGATTTCACCCAGCCGTTCCTTGGCCTTCAAGACGAGGTCGCCGATAAACACCACCAGAATCGTGGTGGCCAGCACCAGCTCTGGCACCAGGTACGCCAGGCTCTGTACGTTATCGAGGCTCATTGCGCAGTCGGCCGATTTCCGGAGAGACAACTCACCCGCTCACCGCTACCGCGTGCGCGACAATCTCGTTGAGGTTCTGCAGCGATTGGGTCATCAAATCGAGCACCGGCGCCGGATAGACGCCCAGGATGATCACGATGACCCCCAGCGGGACCAGCGTGAACAACTCGCGCCCGTTGATCTCGGGTAGATCGACGTACTTCTCGTTCACCTTGCCGAAGTACATGCGCTGCATCGTCCACAGCATGTAGCCCGCCGTCAGCACCACCGCCGTCGCGGCGATCGCGGTGAGTCCCGGCGCCGCTTGCCACGCACCGAGCAAGACGAGCACTTCGGAGATGAATGCCGACAGGCCCGGCAATCCCATCGCGGCAAAGAACGCCAACGCCGTGACCCCAGTGTACAGCGGCATCGTCGTCGCCAGCCCGCCGAAGCCTTCGATCTGCCGATGATGGGCACGGTCGTAGATCACCCCGACGAGCAAGAACAGCATGGCGGTGACCGTGCCGTGATTGAACATTTGGAGCACGGCCCCATTGATGCCTAGCTGCGTGAACGACGCCATCCCAAGCATCACGTAGCCCATGTGGCTGATACTCGAGTACGCGACCAGCTTCTTGAGATCCTTCTGCGCCATCGCGCAAAGCGCGCCGTAGACGATGTTCCAGGTACCGAGCGCGCCCAGGAAGTAGTACGCGAGATCGGCGGTGGCGAGCGGCAAGATCGCGAAGTTGACGCGCAGGATGCCGTACGTGCCCATCTTCAGCAGCACGCCGGCGAGAATGACCGAAATCGCCGTCGGCGCCTCGACGTGCGCGTCGGGTAACCACGTGTGGAACGGGAAGGCCGGAATCTTGATCGCAAAGCCGACGAAGAACGCAATCCAAGCGATGGTCTGGAACTCGCGGCTGTAAGTGCCGTTGTTGGCGATCAGCTTGGTCATGTCGAGCGTGTGTGGATCGTTGTAGAAGTACAGCGCCAGGATCGCCAGCAACATCAGTGCGCTGCCCACCAGCGTGTAGAGGAAGAACTTGATCGCGGCATATTCCCGGCGCGGACCGCCCCAGATACCGATGAGGAAGTACATCGGCAGCAGCATGACTTCCCAAAAGACAAAGAACAGCAGGAAATCGAGCGCGACGAACACGCCCATCATCCCCGCATCGAGCAGGAGGAAGAGCGCGAAGTACCCTTTGACCGCCTTGTCGATCCCCCACGAAGCGAAGATGCAAATGAAACTGAGCAGCGCGGTGAGCAGCACCATGGTGATGCTGATGCCGTCGATCCCGACGAGATACTCCGCTTTGAACGACCCGAACTCGATCCAGGTCGCGCGCTGCATCAGTTGGAAGCCGGCCTGCGAGCGATCGAAGTTGGCGAACAGCCAGATCGCCAGCAGCAGTGGCGGCACAGTGGCAATCGCCGCCGTCCACTTGATCAGGTTGTGCCGGCGACTCGGCAAGCACAGCACGACCGCCATGCCGGCGACTGGGATGAAGGTCATGTAAGTCAGAATATTCGCCATGGTTCACACCTTCGAACTGTTCCGCATCACATGACGCGATAGAGCAGGATCACCACCGTCGCCACGGCGATTACATAGAGGTAGCCGTTGATGCTGCCGGTCTGCAGCTGCCGTACTCGTGATCCAACGCCGAGCGTCACCGTGGCCAGGCCGTTGACCGCACCGTCGATCACGTAGTTGTCGAACAACCCGTCGAGCCACGACGCCGTGCGGACAACCGTCGCGGCGCCGTTGACGATGAAGTCGACCACGTACGTATCGAAGGCCGACGCCACGCGCGACAAGAACATGGTGAAGGCGATCACCGTCGCCGCATAGAATTCGTCGACGTAGTACTTGTTGTACGACCACCGATAGAGCGCGCCGTTGGCGAGGTTCGCGAACCTATCGACCGACAGCGTCTTGGTGAGATACATCGCGCGCGCGAGCAGAAAGCCGATCGCCGCACAGCCGACCGACGCGGCCATCAACAGGTATTCCATCGACGCGCTGCCGTGTTCGGCATGCCCTCCATGAGCAGCGTGACTGAAGAGCGGCTCCAACCAGTGCTCGAAGCGATTGCCACCCCCGAGCGCCTGCGGCCACCCCAGCAGGCCGCCGAACAGTGCGAGGCCCGCCAGAACCACCAGCGGGTAGGCCATCGATGGCGGCGACTCGTGCAGGTGTTCTTGCGTGTGATGATCCGCTCGGCATTCACCATAGAAGGTCATGATGACTTGGCGCGACATGTAGAAAGCGGTCATCCCGGCGCCGGCGAAGCCCACCAGCCACAGCGGCGTGCTCCCGTGCTCACTCGAAAACGCCTTCCACAAAATCTCATCCTTCGAGCAAAAGCCCGACGTCAGCGGAAAGCCGGCGATGGCGAGCGTGGAGATCACAAACGTCCAGTGCGTGATCGGCATCCATTTTTTCAAGCCGCCCATCTTGCGCATGTCCTGCTCGCCGTGCATCGAATGGATCACGCTGCCGGAACCCAGGAACAGACACGCCTTGAAGAAGGCGTGGGTAACCAGGTGGAAGATGCCGGCGGCGTACGCACCGACACCCATCGCGAGGAACATGTAACCGAGCTGACTCACGGTCGAATACGCCAGCACACGCTTGATGTCGGTCTGCGTCAGGCCAATGGTGGCAGCGAAGAATGCAGTGAGCGCCCCAATCCAGGCCACCACGTGCAACGTCGTCGGCGCCATCGAGAACAGGAAGTTGGTCCGGCCGATCATGTAAACACCGGCGGTTACCATGGTCGCGGCATGGATCAGCGCGCTCACCGGGGTCGGACCAGCCATGGCGTCGGGCAGCCACACGTGCAACGGGATCTGCGCCGACTTGCCGGTGGCCCCGACGAAGAACAGCAGCGTCACCGCCGTCGCCACGCTCATCGAGCCGATCATCTGCCCGTAGAGGAGGTGCGCGTGCTCCTGCAGCTCGCGAAAGGTGAGCGTCCCGTGGCCGAGGTTGTTGAGCGTCCAGAACAACAAGAAGGCGCCGAGCGTGAATCCAAAATCGCCGATGCGGTTGACGATGAATGCCTTGCTACCGGCGCTCGCATTGTTGATGTCCGAGTACCAGAACCCGATCAGCGCGTACGAGCACAGCCCGACGCCTTCCCAGCCGACAAACATCAGCAACAGGTTGTCGGCCAGCACCAGCGTCAGCATCGCGAAGGTGAACAAATTCAGGAACGCGAAGTAGCGCCAGTACGACTTCTCGTCGTGCATATAGCCGGTCGAGTAGATGTGAATCAGGCCGCCAACTCCGGTGACGACCAGGATCATCACCGCCGACAGCGGATCGGCTTGGAACGCGACGTCAACCTTGAGCGTGCCAACATTGATCCAGGTCCAGAGATGATCAAGCAACAGCCGGTTTTCCGCCGGCAACTGCATCAACTGCACGAATGCGCGTACCGAGATGAGGAACGCGATCAGCAGCGGCGTGCAGGCGATCAGGCTAATCGCCTTCCTGCCGGCCACACGCTGAATCGCCGCGCCAGGCACGCCGTTGAGGAACGCGCCTACCAACGGGAGGAACACGATCCAGCGCAAGTAGTCGACGTTTACCGGATGCTCCATGGCTTCTTTTGGGTTTCTTGTCTCTGGTCTCTCGTCCCTGGTTTTGAGAAGTCCCCGCCAAACCAGAAACTAGAGACCACGGACCGGAGACCACCGCATCATCCGCGCAGTGTCTCGGTCGCCTCCAGATCAATGGTTTGAAACGTCTGGTAAATGCCGAGCACGATCGCCAGCCCGATGGCGGCCTCGGCCGCAGCCAGCATAATGACGAAGATCGCGAACACCTGGCCGTCGTAACCGCCTGAGCTGAAACGCGCAAAGGCGAGGTAATTGATGTTCGCCGAATTCAGCACCAGCTCGACGCCCATCAGCACTCCGATCGCGTTGCGCCGCGTCAGCACGCAGAAGAGCCCGAGCGAAAACACCAGCAGACTGACAATCAGGTAGTGGGTCAGGCCGATCATCGTTGCGCTCGTCAGTCGGCCTTGAGTTCTTTGCGCGACAGCACCACCGCCCCGATCAAGGCTGCGAGCAACACCATCGACGCCAGTTCGAACGGCAACAAGTACGTGGTGAGAAATCCGTCACCGATAGCGTAGGTGGTCGGCTGCGGGGTGCCGGCTTCGACCGTATGCCACGCACCGCCGAGGATCGCCTTGGCCATCACCGCTCCGATCCCGCCCAAGATGACGAGCGCCGGCAGCGTGCCGACCGAGCGATTCGAGACCCGCACGTCGGCGATCCGATGCGTCAGCATCACCGCGAACAGCATCAGCACCAGGATTCCTCCGACGTAGACCAGCACCTGCACCACCGCGATGAAATCGGCCCCGAGCATCACGAACAAGCCCGCGGCCCCCATGAACGTGCCCATGAGGGCGAAGGCCGAGTAAACAATGTTGCGCGAAAAAGCAACGCCGAGAGCGGAGCCGACGGTGATGGCGGCAATCAGATAGAAGACCAACGCGTTCATCGTATGAATCGCCGCGTCGCGTTACTGAGGCTCCGCCTCGTCCGGCGTCGCCCCTTGCGGTGTGGCGAACTCGCCGACGTAGCGCAGACCGCGATCGAGCAGCGGCTTGATCTCCGGATCGTCCTCCGGTCCCTTCTTCGGCTTGTACGCAATCACCGGATCTTTGACGAAGCGGCGCACCAGGCTCTCGAGCGAGTAGTCCGACCCTTCGAACTCGGGCGTATGATGGATGGAGCCGGTCGGGCACGGCTCGCTGCACAAGCCGCAGTACATGCACTTGGCCATATCGATGTCGAAGCGCGTCAGGATCATCGCTTTGGTCTGCGGATCCTTCTTCGAATCGATGACGATGCAATCGATCGGGCAAGCCCGCTCGCACGCCAAGCAGCCGGTGCAAATTTCGAGATCGACTTCGAGGATTCCGCGATAGCGGAATGGCAACGTGTCCTGCACTCGGATGTCCATGCGATCGGGGTACTGAATGGTGAACGGCTTGCGCACGAAGTGCGAGAACGTCACCGCCAAACCTTCGAAGACCGTGCTGGCGGTTTCGACGATGTTGCCGAGGTAAGTGCGCTTCTTCATCGGGTCCTCAAGACAGCGGGCTCCACTGCATCTGCGGCCGAGCGCGCCGGAGGTGGAAGGCGACGCGCGAGAAGAAGTAGCCGATGATCGCAAAGCCGAGCAGCGTCAGCGCCACCTCTGCCAGCTTGCTGCCGTGCGGCAAGAGCAGCGTCCAGAACGCTTGGCCGATCAGATTGATGAACGACATCGGCACCAGGTACTTCCAGCACGTGGTCATCAGCTGATCGACACGGATGCGTGGCAGCGTCGCCCGAATCCACATCGCCACCAGCACCCAGAAGTACGACTTCACGAAGAAGGTCACGAACTGCAGCACGTTCATCACCACGACGTTGTCGCTGACGTGTGGCACCTGCCAGCCGCCGAGGAACAGCGTCGTCAGCAAGGCGCCAATCACGTACAGGTTGCCCCACTCGACCAGGAAGAACATCAGGTAGCGCACGCCCGAATATTCGGTGACGAAACCGGCGACCAATTCCGATTCGGCTTCCGGCAAATCGAACGGCGTACGGTTGCCTTCGGCGAGCGCCGAAGTGAACAGAATGAAGAAGGCGACGAAGGTGAACGGGCTGTGAAAGACGAACCACGTGTGGGGCGCCCAGCCCTGCGCTTTGATGATCTCCTGCATGCTGAGCGAACCGGTGATCAGCACGATTGGGAAGATGGAAAGGCCGGCGGGAATCTCGTAACTGACGATCTGCGCCGCCGAGCGAATGCCACCGATGAGCGACCACTTATTGTTAGACGCCCAGCCCGCCATCAGGATGCCGACCACTATCAAGGCGGTGACCGCCGTGATGTAAATGACCCCGACATTCATGTCGGCAACCACCAGCGCGCTGCTGAACGGCAGCACGACGAAGGTGGTCACGAACCCCATCACCACGACGTACGGCGCCATGCGGAACAAGCGCGGGTCAGCCTCGGCCGGAATGATGTCTTCCTTCATCAGGAGCTTAATGCCGTCAACCAGCCATTGGAGAATGCCCTGCGGGCCGACACGGTTAGGACCGACGCGCGACTGAATCCGCGCCCACACCCGGCGCTCGACGAAGGTGGTCACACCCGACACGACTAAAATGAATCCGAGCACGACGATCAGGCCGAACACCAGCATCCCGAGCGCATACACCACGTCGACCGGAATGCCGGCGAAGTAGCCTTGCGCGATCCAGCTATCGAGGAGGCTCTGCATGCCGTCCCTACTCCCTCTCCCCAAGAGAAGGTCGACAAACAGAGGGACGGCCCTTCGAGACGGCCCCGAAAAGATGGGGCCTCCTCAGGACGAGCGGAAATATTCTTTGAGGACAACAACAGAACCGTTCGTCCTGAGGAGCCGCCGTAGTTGTGGCGGCGTCTCGAAGGGCGTGCCCCGAGAAAAGCGACAGTCTCCTAAGGGAGAGGGAACCTTTCACGTGCAGTCGCGTCACCGGTCCACCTCGGGGGCCACGATGTCGAGGCTGGCGATCACGGTGACGAGGTCCGCAAGCATCAGGCCGCGGCTGACGTTGTCAATGATGGCCATCGCCGCGAACGAGCCGGTGCGAATCTTACAGCGGTAGGGAAACTCGGTGCCGTCGCTCACGGCGTACCACCCCATGTCGCCGCGGGCGCTCTCGACGCGAACGTACGCGTCGCCGGCGGGTGGCTTGAACTTGCGCGGCACCTTGGCGATCACCGGACCGTCGGGAATCTGTTTGAAGCACTGCCGCAGAATCTTGATGCTCTCTTGGATCTCGCGGATGCGGCAGATGTAGCGATCGAACGAATCGCCCGTCGTGCCTTCTTCACCGCGCCCGATCGGCACGTCGAACTCCAGCTCCGGATACACCGAGTACGGCAGGTCGCGCCGCACGTCGTACTTTACCCCCGACGCGCGCAGATTGGGGCCGACCAAGTTGTAGTTGATCGCCTCCGCGGCGGAGATCACCGCGACGTCGGCGCAGCGCTCGAGGTAGAGTTTGTTCACCGTGATCAAGTCGTTGTACTCGGCCATCATCGGCTCGAGACGCGCGAGGAAGTGGAGGCACTTCTCCGCGAACTCCGGCGGCAGATCCCACGCCACACCGCCGATGCGCATGTAGTTGTAGGTCAACCGCGCGCCGCACAATTCTTCAAGCAGATCGTTGATCTTCTCGCGCTCGCGGAAGGCATGAAAGAACGGCGTGGCGGCGCCGATGTCGAGCACCATGGTGCCGACCGACAGCAGATGACTGGCGATGCGGTTGAACTCGGCCGCGATCACGCGGCAGTACTCGCCGCGCTTGGGTACTTCGATGCCGCCGAGCTTCTCGCACACCATGCCCCAGCCTTGGTTGCAGAACATCGCGGCAACATAGTCGACCCGATCGGTGTACGGCATGAAGCCGTGGTAGCCGACCTTCTCGGAGATCTTCTCGATCGAGCGGTGCAGGTAGCCGACGTCGGGGATCGCCTGGATCATCACCTCGCCGTCGGCCTTGACCACGAAACGCAGCACCCCGTGAGTGCTCGGGTGCTGCGGACCCATGTTGAGGGTCATCTCTTCGGTTGCCAGGCCCGTTCCCGGTGCCCGTTCAACCTCGACTTCAAAGCCCGTGAGGCTCATCTGTTGTGGCTCCGCCTTATCCTGACGCCGCCGCGCCTACTTCAGCAAGCTCTCTCGGCGCGTACTGATCCCGTGATACATCTCCGGCTCGACGAAATCCTTGCGCAACGGATACCCGACCCAGTCTTCCGGCATCAACAGCCTGCGCAGATCGGTGTGGCCCTCGAACGTCACGCCCAGCAAATCGTAGATTTCCCGTTCCAGCCAGTTTGCCGCCTTCCATACATGTTCGACCGTCGGCACCACCGGGTTGTCGCGCGCCGCGTCCACCTTCAACACGATCGCGTGGCGGTGCTTGTACGAATACAAATGATAGACGACCTCGATGGCGTTGCGAGCCTTGTAGTCGACCCCGGTTTCGTTCGACAGCGAGTCGAATCGAAGATCGGACTCGTCGCGCAGAAACCGGCTGACGTCCGCAATCGCGGCGGGCGCAATCCGGATCGCCGGGTCGTGCCCCTGCAGATCGCAGTCGCCCACCTGGTCCCCAAAGCGGGCTTTGAGGCGCTGATGAATCGCCGCGGCGTCCATTCGGATGCGTGGTATCAGGCAGCCACCGACCCGGCCGCGCGGCGGACGAGCCACTTCTCGTGCATCATCTTCTCTTGCAACTTGAGGATGCCTTCGGTGAGCGCCTCCGGCCGTGGCGGGCAGCCGGGGATGTACACGTCGACTGGAATGACCTTGTCGACCCCGTCGCACACCGAGTACGCGAGTTGGAACAAGCCGCCGCAATTGGCGCAGCTCCCCATCGAGATCACGTAGCGCGGCTCCGGCATCTGCTCGTAGAGCAATTTGGTCCGCAGCGACATCTTGAGCGTCAACGTGCCAGCCACGATCATCAGATCCGATTGGCGTGGCGACGATCGGGGCGCGGTCCCAAAACGATCGACGTCAGCGCGCGGCCCTTGCGTCTGCATCATCTCGATCGCGCAGCAAGCGAGTCCGAAGAGCATCCACCACACCGATGACTTGCGCGTCCAATTCAGAAACTGATCCGCCTTGGTGGTGATCACCATCTCGGGCATCGAATTGATCAACGACATTGGCGATTCGTCCTTACTCTAGCCACCGTCACGCGGCGGCACGCAGGGAGTCGGCATCAGTCGGCGGCTTCCCAGCCTGGGCAGGGATGCGCTTGATCCATTCCAGATCGCCCTTCACCCAGACGTAGACCAACCCGACGAACAGGATGCCAAGGAAGACCAGGATCTCGGCCAGCGCGAACAGCCCGTTGCCTTTGAGCACCCAATCGCGGAACACGACCGTCACCGGATAGATGAAGGCAATTTCCACGTCGAAGATGACGAAGATCAACGCCACCAAGTAGAAGCGGATGTTGAAATTGATCCACGCGCTGCCGGTCGGCGGTTCACCGCACTCGTAGGTAGTGAGCTTCGTCGGCTCCGGATTGAACGGCCGCAACAAGCTGCTGAGCGCCAACATGCCGCCGACGAACACAACCGCCAGGCCGAAGAAGACCAACACGTTGGCGAAGTGAAACAACATACAAACCTTGCAAACCTTGCTTGGGACTCCCGCTTGGTCGGCTAACACAGGGTCCCTGGGGAGTCAACGCGAAGGGAGGTTCCGCAATGAGTTGGGCGAATAGCGCTGCCGTACCCGCGCTTTGGCAACCTCGTCCACTGCTGCTAACACGGCCGCGTGGATCGCGACACCATCGTCGTCGTTTCGGGTCTGCCGCGTTCGGGGACGTCGATGATGATGCAACTGCTCGCCGCCGGCGGCATGCCGCTGCTCGTGGATGACGAACGAGCCGCCGACGCCGACAATCCGCGCGGCTACTACGAATACGGACCGGTGAAGCGGATCAAAGAAGACGTCTCCTGGTTGCACCTCGCGCGCGGCAAAGCGGTGAAAGTCGTCTCCCCACTACTACGCCACTTCTCGCCCGAGCATCACTACTCGGTGGTGTTCATGCAGCGTGATCTCGCCGAAATCATGGCGTCGCAGCGCGCGATGCTGCGCCGCCGTGGCGACACCGCTGCCAGCGATGATGCCGCGACGATGGTCGCGTTCGAACATCACCTCGCCGAGGTTCACCAGTGGCTCGCCGCGCAGCCCAACATCGGTGTGCGGCATGTGAGTTACCAAGCCGTCGTGGATCGGCCTGGCGAAGTGCTTCGGCTGCTCGAGGGTTTGTTGCCCAACGGCGTCAACGTCGCCGCCATGGCCGACCTGATTGATCCGTCCTTGTGCCGCCATCGGCGCGCGTAGCGTGCGCGGTCGCCGTTCAGCCCTGGAAGATGAGACATGGCTCGCGCCAAGGCGCCAAGCCGCGAAGGCGGACAAGGACTTCACCACAAACCCCATCGTCAATGAGAATCCGACAACCTGCCTTGAGAGGATCTCCGATGTCCATCCTTCGTGTTCTTCGTGCCTTCGTGGTGAACGTCCGCCTCTTCTTGGCGCCTTGGCGGCTTTGCGCGAGGTCATCCGTTCCTCGCCTCAATGGGCAGTGTGAACGCAAACGTACTGCCTCTCCCGATCGCGCTCTCCACCCAGATGCGGCCGCCGTGATGCTCGACGATCTGCTTGCAGATCGGTAGGCCGAGGCCGGTGCCGGTCGGCTTGCCGGTGAGCGTGTCGCCGACCTGGACGAATTGCTCGAACACCTTCGGCTGATCCTCCGGTGCGATGCCCGTGCCGGTGTCGGTGACCCTGACCTGGATCGCACCGTCGAGGCGATGCGCTCGGCAAGTGATGGACCCGGTCGCCGTAAACTTGATCGCATTGGACAACAAATTGATGACGACCTGGATCAGTCGATCGGGATCGCCGACGACAGTCGGTAGCTCGTTGATCTCGGTGCGCACCTCGAGACCTTTGGCGCCGCTGAGTGAGGTCGTTGCCGCGATCGCGCGCGCGATGATCTCGCCCAGCGCCACCGGCTGCATGTGCCACTCGACCTTGCCCGACTCTATCTTGGCGAGGTCGAGCACGTCGTTGATCAGCGTCGTGAGCCGCTCGCCCTCCATCACGATGATGTCGACGTTCTCGCTCACCTGCCGTGAGGCGCGTTCCACCTTCGCGTCGGCGTTGGCCAGTGCTGGCAGCATCACTTCAACGAGCCGCTTCTTGATCAGCTTGGCGAAGCCGACGACGGACGTAAGCGGCGTGCGCAGCTCGTGGCTCACGGTCGCGAGGAAGGCGCCCTTGGCGCGGCTCGCTTCCTCGGCGATGCGCTTCGCTTCTTCCAACGCCTCGGCGGCGCGCTTGCGTTCGGTCGAGTCGCGCACGATGCCGCGGAAGCCGGTCGGCGTGCCGCTCGCATCGCGCATCAGCGTCGCTGAAGCTTCCAGCCAGCGTCGCACGCCGTCGCGCGCGGTGATCGCGTACTCGATGTCGCGCGCCGGCTCGCCGGTCTCGCGCACGCGCGCGAAAATACCGCGCAGCCGTTCGGCGCTC
>JBGOUW010000665.1:0-2584 GCA_041477755.1 Binatia bacterium | reverse complement strand
GAACAACTGCAGCGCAGCGCGCGCGAGTTTCTTAGCCGCGAGTGTCCACCCGTGTTCGTGCGCGAGGTGATGCGCGACACCGACGGCTTTCCTCGCGGCTTCTATCAGAAGCTCGCCGAACTCGGCTGGCCCGGACTGATCGTACCGGAGAGTTTTGGAGGGTTGGGCCTCGGCATGCTCGATCTGGCGGTGTTGATGGAAGAGATCGGCCGCGCGGTGATGCCCGGACCGTTTTTCTCCTCTACGTTGGCGACGCTGGCGATCGCGCAAGCCGGCTCCGCGGCGCAGAAAAAGCACTGGCTGCCCCGTCTGGCGAGCGGAGAAGCGGTGGGAACTATCGCCTTTCTCGAGGAGAGCGACCGCCTCGACGCACAAGGCATCACCGCGCGCGCCAAACTCGCGCGCGGCGTCTATCACTTGAATGGCACCAAGTTGTTCGTCACCGATGCCCAAGTCGCGGACGCAATCGTCGCCGCCTTCCGCACCACGGGCAAAGGCGAGCATGGCGTCACTTTGTTTCTGGTGCCGGGCGACGCGCCGGGGCTCGCCATAGTACCGCTGCCCACGATCGATCAGACGCGCCGCGTCTGCGAGCTCACATTCAACGACGTGGAGGTGCCGGCCAGCGCCGTCGTCGGCAAAGCGGGCGACGGATGGAAGCGGCTGGCGCGCGTGCTCGACGCCGCCGGCGTCCTGCTCGCGGCCGACTCACTCGGCGGCGCGCAGCAGGCGCTGGCCATGGCGGTGGACTACTCGAAGGTTCGCGAGCAGTTCGGCCGCCCGATCGGCTCGTTCCAAGCCGTCAAGCACATGGCCGCCGAAATCGTGAGCGAAATCGAACCGGCGCGCTCGCTGGTTTGGTATGCCGCTTATACCTACGACGCCAAACCGCGCGACGCATCCCACGCCGCCGCGATGGCCAAGGCGCGGCTGAGCGAAGTGTACATGCGCGCGGCCGATCGTGCGCTGCAGATACACGGCGGCATCGGCTTCACCTGGGAGCACGACATGCATCTGTGGTTCAAACGCGCAAAATGGAACGAACTCGCCTACGGCGACCCGGCGTTCCACCGCGAACGAGTGGCGGCGCTCAGCGCTTGGTGAGCCGCGCCAAGAATCCTTCGCCCTCTCGGGGGCGCTTAATGAACATCTCGACTCCGCTTCCCCTCCTTACCAAGGAGGGGTCAGGGGAGGTTTTGCAGCGGCGCATCAGTAACCTCCCCCTTGCCCCCTCCTTGGTAAGGAGGGGGTTTTCAAACTGAGAGACCTGCGCCTCCCCCCGACACTGGACGCTCCCCGCAGATGCTGCTATCGGTTTCGCCTGACCTTCGCCCTGGGCTTGATCATGGAATCAGAACTCTTCCATCCGCTCGTTGCTCGCTGGTTCGCCGACAAGTTCGGTGAGCCGACGGCAGCGCAAACGGCGGGCTGGCAACAGATCGCGGCCGGCCGCGATACGCTCATCGCCGCGCCGACCGGATCGGGCAAGACCCTCGCCGCATTCCTGTGGGCGTTGAACCGGCTCGTCGCTGATGGTGCGCAGCCAGGGTCGCCCCTGCAAGATCACACCCGCGTCGTCTACATCTCGCCGCTCAAGGCGCTCGGCAACGACATTCAGAAGAACCTGCAACAACCACTCGCCGAGATTCAGCAACTCGCGGCCATCAGCGGCATGGCGCTGCCTGATGTGCGCGTGCTCGTTCGCTCGGGCGACACGCCGGCACACGAGCGCCAAGCGATGATCCGCAAGCCGCCGCACATTCTGATCACCACCCCGGAGTCGCTCTACATCCTGCTCACCGCCGAACGCAGTCGGAAGATGCTGGCGCAGGCCGAGACGGTCATCGTCGACGAGATCCATGCGGTCGCCGGCGACAAGCGCGGGGCCCACCTCGCGCTCTCGCTCGAACGGCTCGACGCCCTCGCCGGTCGCCGCTTGCAACGTATCGGCTTAAGCGCGACGCAGAAACCAATTGAAGACATCGCCCGGCTGCTGGTCGGCAGCGAGCGGCTCATCCTCAACGACCTGCCCGACTGCGCCATCGTCGACGTCGGCCACTCGCGCGCGCTCGATCTCAGCGTCGAAGTGACCGAACACGAACTTGGCCCGATGGCGACGCACGAGCTGTACGCCGATATCTTCGACCGCATCGCCGCGCACACGGCGACGCACCGCACCACCATCGTGTTCGTCAACACGCGCCGCCTGGTCGAGCGCGTGGCGCATCAACTGGCGGAACGCCTTGGCACCGACAAGGTCGCCGCCCATCACGGCAGTCTGTCGCGCCGCACGCGGCTGGCGGCGGAGGAAGGACTGAAGAGCGGTACGATTCCCGTCGTCGTCGCCACCGCGTCGCTCGAACTCGGCATTGACGTCGGCCATGTGGATCTCGTCTGCCACCTCGGCGCACCGCGCGCGCTGGCGACGCTGCTGCAGCGTGTCGGCCGTTCCGGCCACTGGCTGGGCGCCATCCCCAAGGGCATTCTGTTTCCGCTCACGCGCGACGACCTAGTGCAGTGCGCCGCCGCGATTCGGGCCGTGCGGGCCGGTGATCTCGACCGCCTGTTCATCCCCGAGAACCCG
>JBGOUW010000645.1:0-2688 GCA_041477755.1 Binatia bacterium | reverse complement strand
GAGCAAGGCCGGCAAGATCGTCGGCTATGCCCTCGAACCGGCGGTTAGCGACGGCAAGGTGCTCACCTGGTTGCAACCGGGGCACTACCTGCCGCCCAAGCTGCTCGCCAAACTCAATCAACTCCTGGACGACGACGAGTAAGCGCGCTCATAAGGCTGCCGCGATGACGCGCGCCGTATTTCTGGGCTTGCTGGCAACGATGGTGGCCGTGCGCCCCGCGCTCGCCCAAGTTGGCGGCGGCATCGATCTGTCGTGGAATACGATCGACGGCGGCGGCGCGGCGAGCACTAACGGGGGCCTCCGCGTCACCGGCACAGTCGGGCAACCTGACGCTGCTGGGCCAATGAGCGGCGGCGATCTCGCCATCTCGGGCGGCTTTTGGGCCGGAGTCATTCCGCCGCCACCGGCAACACCGACGGCGACAACAACGGCGACTGTTACGAAGACCGCAACCTCGACGACCACCGCGACCCGCAGCGGCACACCGACCAAGACACCAACGAACACGTTGGCGCCGACCGCCACCATCACACAGACGGCGACGCGTACGGTCACCGCGACGGCAACCAACTCGGCGAGCCCGTCGGTGACGAGTACCGTGACGACTACACCGACACCGACCGCATCGCCCAGCATCACGTTGACTCCAACGACGACCGCCACGGCAACTCAGACAGTCACGCGGACGGAAACAGTGACGCGCACGGCGACGATAACGCAGACCGCGACGCGGAGCGCGTCGCCGACGCGCACACCCACCGCGACAATCACCATCACCGGCACGCTGCCGGCAACACCGAGCGTGACCACGACCGCCACGGCCACGATCTCGGCCACTGTTTCGCCGAGCGCGACGGCAACGAGCTCTGCCACCACCTCTCAGACACCCTCGGTCACCACTACCGCAACGCTCAGCCTGACACCGACCGCCACGATCACGCAGACGGCGACGCGTACCGCGTCACCGACTCGCACCGCCACAGCCACGGTGACGAATACGGGCACACTGCCCCCGAGCGCCACCGTGACCACGACCGCAACGCCAACGGCTTCGGCCACCGCCTCGCCAAGTGCAACGGCAACGAACTCTGCCAGCCGCTCACCGACGCCCACGCCCACGGCGACCAACACCGTCACGATCAGCGCTACGCCAACGGTATCGACCACAGCGTCGCCGAGCGCGACGGGTACGCCGATTCGGATGAGCACGGGTACCCCCACGATCACACTGACCGTAACCGCCACTCAGACCAACACACCGCAGTCGACATCAACGCCGACTTCCACCGCGACGCCGACGGCGACGCCAACGGTCACCTCACTACCGACATCAACCATCACCTTGGTGCCCACGCCGACGCCGACCGCGACCCCCACACCATCGCCGACGCCGGTGAGCGAAGCCATTCTCACCGGCAACATCGGTGCGACGGACGCGACCATTCCCGTCTCGGACGTGTCGGTATTCCCGGACAGCGGTGTCATCCAGGTCGACAACGAGCAGATCAACTTCGCCGGCAAGACCGTCTTCGGCAGTGGGGCGGCGGCCGTGTTTGGAACGTTGAACAACGCCACGCGCGGTGTCGGTGGCACCGTCGCCACCGCGCACGCGCTCGGCGTCCGCGTCCGACTGAGCAGCCTCCATTGCACGGGCGACTGCGACAGCAGCGGATCGGTCACCGTCGATGAACTCGTGCAGGGCGTGAACATCGCGCTCGGTACACTGTCGCTCGATGTTTGCCCGTCGTTCGATAGCGACCACAGCGAGACGGTGACGGTCGACGAGCTCATCATCGCCGTCGGCAAGGCGCTCAATAGTTGCTGAGGTCGCCGCGACTTGCCGGCCGAAACACGATCAAGGCCACCAACACTCGCTCACGTGAGCCGCGAGAGGGCGCTCGGTTCTCAGCGATGCCGGCGTCGGTCTTTGAACGTGGAGTTACTTAGGTCGCTCGTGCTTGTGCTAAGCGAGTCGGGGTAGCGCAATGGCGAAGATCCTAGCACGACTGGTTGATCTCGGCGTGACACCCGAAATGCCGCTCGATCTCGTCATCTCGCTGCGGGCGACGAACTTCTTGGCGATTTTGATGATGATCGTCTCCGCCTCCGGCATGGTCATGTCGGTGGCAAACGATGGGAGCGCGTGGCTCGCCCTGGCGATCGGCATGTGCTTCGTGGCGTACCTCTGCGCGCTGCTGCTCAGCGGGACCGGTCTTCCGAGCACTTCTCGGTTCGCCTTCCTCGGGGTCGGCTGTGCGCACTGGACGTTGCTGAGCGTGGCGCTCGGTCCGCAGTCGGGAATCCGTTTCTATGTCATTGCGCTGCTCCTCTATCCGTTGACGGGTTTTGCGCGCCGAGAGACGCGCGAGATGTTCGCGGCCTACGTCCTGATTGTCGTGAGCTTCGTTGTCGCTCAAGTGCTTGCGCACACCGTCGGCCCGCTGGTGCCGTTCTCCACCGCCGCGCTCGAGCGCGGCGACTACTTCATCCTCACCTCGCTGGCGCTCCTGTGCGTCCTCGGTATGGGGTACTACCAACGGTCCGCCGCCAGCGCGCGGCTCAGTCTCGATGAGGCGCATCTTCGCATCGCGGAGCTGCTGGCGAACGTGCTCCCGGCACCGATCGCGGCTCGCTTGGAACATCAACGCGGCACCATCGCCGACAGTCACGGCGAGGCGACGGTGTTG
>JBGOUW010000502.1:0-3715 GCA_041477755.1 Binatia bacterium | reverse complement strand
GGTGATGCCCCAACGTCCGTTGCCGGTGAGTAACGGGAACTCGGTGATGTTGCCTTGCGGCGTGATGCGGCCGATGCGATGGGTTGCAAATTCGGTGAACCACAGATTGCCGTCGGGCCCTGCCGTGATCGTGTAGGGTTCGCTATTCGCAAACGGCAGCGAGAATTCCGTGATGACCTGTGCCCCGGCGCGCTGACTCGCGAGCACAATCATCACCAGCGCCAAGCCGTAAGCCGCCAACTGTCGAACGGCGCGATTCGATTCATGCATAGGTGGAAGCTGGCCGCTGCGCTTCCGTTAGTCAAGTGAGGAATCGGCTTGGCAGGTTCACGCGGCCACTCGATACGCGCGCGCGGCGATCAGGTGACGGATCTCGCGATCCCAGGCGCCGGTCCATTGGTCAATCAACAGATCCGCCGGCGACAGACCGCGAGCGACGAGTTCTTCCAACCGCTCCAAGTGCAGCGACTCGTCTTCACCGTGCGCATCGAGCACGCGCTGCCGCTCGCAGCCGGTGACCGCAATCGCCACCAACTCGCGCGCCAGCTCGGCGACCGGAATGCCGCCGACGCGCGCGTGCAGTCCTTGCTTGTGCGTGGCGTGCCACAGATCGACGCGCTGCTCCCAGCTCCACCGCTTCACCAGGTCCCACGCCGCTAGCAGGCAGTCGTTTTCGTAGAAGATACCCTTGGCGAGCGCGGGCAGCGCCATCATCAGCTCGGGCTCCTGGCTGTCGACCGAGCGCAGCTCGATGTAGCCCTTCATGCGCGTCTCAGGGAACAACGTGGTGAGGTGGACGTTCCAGTCGGCCAGCGTCGCGCGCTGCCCCTGGTATCCTTCCTCCCAAAAGCGACGGAAGGTGAGGTGGGTCATGTCGAGCCAGGTGCCATCGCGCACGATGAAGTACATCGGCACATCGAGTGCGTATTCGATGTAGTCGGTGAACCCCCACGACGGTTTGAACACGAACGGCAGCAGCCCGGAACGCCGGTTGTCGGTGTCGCTCCAAATGTGGCCGCGAAACGACAGGTAGCCGTTGAGTCGCCCGTCGCAGATCGGTGAGTTGGCGAACATGGCGTTCAACAGCGCGCCGGTGCCCATGCCGACCCGCATCTTCAGCACCGCATCGGCCTCGCTGCCGAAGTCGAGGTTCACTTGCACCGTCGCCGTCTGCTTCATCATGCGCTGGCCGAGCGTGCCGACCTTCGTCATGTACGGCCCCATGATGCGGTACCGCCGCTTGGGCACCCACTCGATCTCCTCGATGCGACTGACCGGTTGCATGCCGAGGCCGAGAAACACGATCCCGTGCGCCTCGGCGACGGTGACGATCTGTTCGATGTGTTCGGCAAACTCGCGCTGCGCGCAGTGGACGCTCTCGCACTTCTCGCCGCTGAGTTCGAGCTGTCCGCCCGGTTCGAGTGTGATCGCCGCCTTGAGGCCGCTGAGGGCGACCACGCGTCCGTCTTCGATGACCGGATTCCAGCCGTAGCGGCTGGCGAGTGATTTGAGGACCGTTTCGATGCCGTGCGGGCCCGAGAACGGTACGGCGGTGCCGTCGTCGAGGCGCACGGCGACCTTTTCGTACTCGGTGCCGATGCGCCACTCGCTGCGCGGCTTGCAGGATGACTCGAAGTACTCGACCAATTGGTCGTAGCGCTCGAGCAGCACTGGCGCCGTGGCGTCAGGGATGTACTGGGACATGGTTAGATCCCGCGGGCTCGCGTACGCCGTGGCGACGCGTGCCGAGCACCCGGCCCCTCTCCAGGTCGCAACCGCTCACGCACGCGCGCACGCTACCAGAGCGCGCCGCCGTGGCAAGGGGGGCAAAGGTGAGACAGAGCGCAACGATGACGCGACTGGCTACGGCCTGAGCTGATAGATCCGCAACGTTGGGTTGTGGAATCCATAGCTGCTCGTGGGTGGCACGAACTCCGCGACCAGTGAGCGTGCAAACAGCGTGCGATAGAACGCCGCGGCGCTCGGGTCGCCGGCGCCGAAACGGACGAAGCGGTCGTACATGAAACTGCTGGCCACCGCGTAATCGAATTCGCCGAGCCGCTCGGGCCGCTGCGCCAAGGAGAAGACGTAGGTCGCATTCGCCCCAGTGAGGCGCGGTGCATAGGCGATGACCGGGCGCCCTTCGTCGTCGACCAGCTGACCTTCGAGGATGACGCGGGCGCCGGGCGGCAGATTCGCCCCCAGCCATACTGCCGCGCGCTCGCGCGTGTCGGGCGCCATCGTGGTCAGTAGTTGCAGCGAACGCACTGCCGGCTCGATGAGGAGTGCGGCGAGTACAGCCACCGCGAGCAGCGGCGCGCGCTGCCGCACCCCGCGCACGCTCGCCATCGCCAACACCGCGAGAAACGGCAACAGCGGCAGCACGTAGCGATCGAAATTCGGCGGCGGCTTGTACGGCGAGTTCTCGAAGATCGTATAGCCGAGCGCCACGAACGCAGTCACCACCCGATACGACGCAATCGGTTGACGCAGCGCCCAAACAAAGCCGATGAGCGCGAGCGCGGTCGCGAGCCAGCCGAGGCCCGGTGCGATGCTGTAGCGCAAGTGAAAGGTCCACAGAAAGGGCAGGGGTGACAACGCCGAGGTCGCCATGCCGGTGACCACGTTGCTGCCTTCGTGACCGACGCCGCGCATGAATTGCAGCGTGTCCAACACGGCAAATGGTGTCAGCGTGACAAATCCCATCGCCGCCGCAAACACGAGCCAGCGCAGCTGCCGCGGTTCGTGTCCCGGTCGCTCGCGATGCGCGAGGTACGGTAGCAGCAGCGCCAGCAGCCCGGTGTACTTGGTCGCGATCGCCGCGCCACAGAGCAGCCCGGCAATCAAGTAGTCGCGAGTCGCGCCGCGACGCGCCAAACGCAACGCCGCCACCGCGGCCGCGACGACCCAGAACGTGAGCGGCGTATCTTCCTTCAGATAGTGCGAGCAGAACACCGGCAGCGGCGCGACCGCGAGCAGCGCGGCCGCGCCGAGCCCGACCGCGCTGCCGGCAATCGCTCGGCCGAGGAGAAAGGTGAGCGGAATTGTCAGCGCGCCGAAGATCGCATTGACGACGCGGCCGATCAGCACAACCCGCGCTGGATCGGGCGGCCCGTCGTTCCACGCGAACAATCGCACCGCGCCGGCGGTGGCGTAGAGCATGAAGCTCGGGTGCCAGAAGTAGTGCGGGTTGAGGTCACCGCCGGCAATCGACAGCGCCTTCTGCGCCTTGATCGGCTCGTCGGGATGAAAAAATTCCGGCAACCCGAAATCGATATGCCACAGCCGTAGCGCCAGCGCGGTGCTGGTGAGTCCCGCGATCGCAACAATGGTCAGCGCGCGCTTCATGGCCCCGCACGCTTACGCTGCTCGATGCCGTGGCGGCAAGCGGATGGACGATTCCGCTCGCACCACGTCGGGGTGATTGATCGTGAGACTAGTCAGCGCGATGCGGCGATTTTCGGTTCAAACTGCCTCGTCACGGTTGACTCAATGCTTGCTTCCGACGTATCGCAGTGGAGTCCCTTCCGAGAATTCCTGTCGCAGGAGAAACCCATGAGCTTGGATCTGGTGATCAAAAACGCGCGCATTGTGGATGGCTCCGGCAAGCCTTCGTTCGTCGGCGATGTCGCCGTGGCCGGCGATCGCATTGTGTCGGTTGGCCCAATCGCGGGCGCGGCGGCGCGGACGATCGACGCCACCGGCAAAGTGGTCG
>JBGOUW010000227.1:0-7803 GCA_041477755.1 Binatia bacterium | reverse complement strand
GTACACCCAGCTGCTCGGGCTGGTCAACAAGGCGAGCGGCAATGCGGTCTCCTCGACCGATAGCAAGAACGATTTCTTCAACGGCCTCGGTCCGTTCACGCGCATGGACTTGCACCTCGCCGTTCCGCTGCTGACGTTCGGTAAGCTGCAGGCCGCGCTGGAAGCCGCCCAGCACGGGCTGGCGAGCGAGCACGCGCACAGCGCGGAGCGCCGTGAGGCCATCATTGCCAGCACCAAGCAACTCTACTACGGCTTGCTACTGGCGCGGCAACTCGCCGACATCTTGCACGACATGCAGGAGACGCTCGACAAAGCAGTAGCCACCACAGAGAAACGGCTGGCGGAGAAGAACCCGGGGACAACTGAGCTCGATCTGTTGAAACTGAAAGTCGGCCGTGCCCGCTTCGCCAAGGGCGTGGCCGACGTGAACGCCTCGGCGCGACTGGCGCGCAGCGCACTGGCGCGTACCGTCGGGGTCCCAGATGGCGAACCGGGCGGCAGCGAATTCGAGGTCGCCGATCGGAAGCTGCAACCGGTCAAGGCGGAACTGAAGCCACTCGACGACTACCTCCCGCACGCGCTCGACAGCCGTCCCGAGTGGGCGCAACTCGAGGCCGGCGTGGCGGCCCAGCGCGCCAAGGTCGCGCTCGAAGAGGCGGACTACTATCCCAAAGTGTTCCTCTCCACCGGGCTGCAGTTCGCGCGCGCCGGCAATCGCACCGAGCAGAACAACCCGTTCGCGTATGACGACTTCAACTATCTCCGGCCGGTCGGTGTACTCGGGATGAACTGGGACCTCAACTTCTGGAACACCGGCGCCAAGGTGGATCAAGAACGCGCCGCACTCGACCGGCTGCGGGCGCTGCGCCGCGACGCCGAGACCGGGCTGCCGCTCGAATTGCGCACCGCCTACATCGAAGTGACCAAACAGCGCGAGACGCTGACGGCGGCGGAAGATGGCCGCAAAGCGGGGCGCGGGTTGCTCATCCTCACGGTGAGCAACTTCGACCTCGCCATCGGCACCGCCGAAGAGCTGTTCAACGGCCTCGGCGCCTATACCGAGAGTAGCAGCGACTACTACCGCGCCGTCCACGACTACAACGTCGCGGTCGCGTCGTTGAGCCGCATCGTCGGTGAGGTGACAGACCTCCAGTACTGACGGGGGCTGCGAGTCGCTTTCCATCTTGGGAAAAGACCGGGTGGTTCGCATCCAGCGACACGTCGGTCAACCGCCGGAGACGGGTTCCATCTGGGCGCATGACGAAGGCGGCGTACAGACCAGCCACGCGCCGTCCGCTAGAAGGCCAGCGGTCGGTCGACTGGATGCTGCCGACGAACGCCGGGGTCGGTGGCGATGCCGACGCCGGCGGAGTTCGTTGTTTGCCCAACCGCCACCACTCAGCTCACCGGATGGAGTGCGTACGTGCCGGCCAGGCCCTTCAGCTCCGTCGCGCGCGCTTCGCCGAAGCGGATGTCTCCGCCACTTTCCGCGAGCTGCTTGACGAGCGATGACACCAGGATCTCGCCTCCACTCGCCTGGCCGGCGATGCGGGCGGCGAGGATCACGTTCTTGCCGAAGAAGTCGTCGGCTTCCTTGATCACCTCGCCGGTGTGCAGCCCAATGCGCACCCGGATCGCCTCCTCCGGATGCTGCTCGCTGTAGGCCGCAACGGCACGTTGGACCGCGACAGCGCAGAGCAAGGCTCGGCGCGCGCTCTGGAAGGCCACCATGAAACCATCGCCCTGCGATTTCACTTCGAAGCCGCCGTGCGCTGCGACCTGCTCGCGCACGATGGCGTTGTGGGCGCGCAGCACTGCGAGCCAGCGCTGGTCGCCGAGGCGCTCGGCCAGCGCGCTCGAGCCGACGATATCGGTGAAGAGGATGGTGACGGTGCCGTCGGGTGCGGCGTGCGCGCGCAGATCCGGTTGATTGTGCTGCACGTCGGCGGCGACGGCGTCAATCGAGGTCTGGAAATCGCCCGAGTCGATGCCCTGCACCTGAAACTTCAGGGCCAGCGCCTTCTCGACCAACGCCTTCATCCCCAACTCGCGCGCGGTGCCCAGCGCCTGGTTCACAAGCCGGAGCGCTTCTTCGCGGTCGCCGGGGGCGCCGCGGTGCAACCGCGCTCGCGCGTAGTCGTACTGTGTCTGGGCAACGAATGGCGGGGCTTCGAGGCGGGCGCACAGCGCGAGCGCCGCCGCGAAGTGCTGCATGGCCTCGTCAAACCGAGACATCGTGTCGGCGAGCAGACCCAAATAGCGAGCGACCGGGCCGCTGCAGGAGGTGACGCCGACCATCACGTTGCGCGCCGCGTAGGGTCTGAGCAGCTCGTACAGGATCGCGGCGTGCCGCGCATCACCGAGGAATGCACAGATGTCGGAGAGCATCGCCAGATTTGCTAGCCACAGACCGTCTCGGGGCAGATCGTGGAAGGAACTGGCCGCGAGCTGCTCGAACTCCTGGCGCGCCTCGCTCGCTCGTCCCAGCTGGCTGTAGAGGAAGGCGCGTCCGATGCGAGCGAGCGGCGACGCGTTCGGAAACTCAGCACTCCGCTTGACCCCGTCTTCCGCTGCGTCTTGCAGTTCGGCAAGGCGCCCCTGTGCCCAGCGCAGCACGAACAGTTGGGTCAAGGTGCCGTTGATCACATTATCGCTCTGCAGCCGAGTGCCGGTGGCGAACGCCTCCAGGGCCAGCCGCTCACATTCCTCGAACCGGCCCTGCAGCAACGCCCGCAACCCGCGATAGAGAACGGTGAGCGCGATCATCCAGGCCTGTCGATGCTTCTGTGCGAAGCGGACGGCGGCATCGATGGCGCACAACGCCGCCGGCATGTCGCCAATCTCCAGGAGATCGTGCATCCGGGACTCATGTCCCCATTGTCCCATCCCGGATTCGGCCTTCTCGGCAAGCTCAACGAGGTCGGTCGCGATCGCGAGTCGCTCGGTAACGGTGTCAGGGCCCATGATCGCGAAACGCCTCGCGCCGAGCGCCCACATCAGCGTCTCCGGCTCTCCGAGCCGCCGGGCCATGTCGAGCGCCTCGCGGCTCACGGTTTCCTTGCGTGCATCCGACGCCGAGAACAGAGCCATGGCAAGCCGAGCCAGGAGTTGGGCGCGCAGTATCGAGTCTCCCGCTCCGACGACGCTCAAAGCCTCATCGAGCAGGTGGATCGTGGTCGCGGCGGGAGTCTGCGCGACCCAGCGGGCCTCCGCGAAGCCCATCGCGGCGCGGGCCAGCATTGACGCGGCGCCCGGCACTCCTGCGAGAGCGCCCAGTTTGCGGGCGAGATCCGCGGCATACGGGAACGTTTCCATCGCTTTGAGGTGTTCGCCCGCGCAGTTCTGGGCGTTCGCCAGCCCGAGCACGACTTCGCAGCGCGCCGCCTCATCGACCGGTTCCTTCAGCTCCACGGCTTGCAGCGCGCGCTCGTAGTGACCGACCGCCTCCTCGTACGCCAACGATGCGATCGCGCGCTCCCCGGCACGTTTCGCGTAATCGATGGCCTTGTCCACGTCGCCTCCCTGCGCCGCCTCCGAGAAATGGTAGGCCAGCTCCGCCAAGTGCGGTTGGAGATTGGCGTGATAGAGGTCTTCCAGGACCTCGCCGATCTGGCGGTGCACCTGAACCCGGCGCGTGGTGCTCAGCTCCTCGTAGAGCGTCTCGCGGATGAGGGCGTGGCTGAAGCTGTAGCGGCCGGCCACGCGCGGCACTTCGTTGATGACGCGAGCGCCGACCGCCTCTTCGATGGCCTCCAGCAGTCGATCGCCATGCAACGGTGCGGCAGGCTGCGTCCGTACGACACGTTCCACAGCGTTCACACCAAACTCGCGCCCGATCACCGACGCGATGGTCAAAACCCGGTTGCACTCCTCGGACAGGTGATCGAGACGGCGGCCGACGACCTCGCGCACGCTCTGTGGAATGGTGACGCTCCAGGACTTCACGTCCGCCGCATGCTCGATACGTCTGTCGGCAACCAACAAGCGGACGACCTCGTTGACGAAGAAGGGGTTGCCTTCCGTCTCCCTGTACACCGCGGCGACCAACGCCTCGGGCGGCTGCAGACCGGCCGCGACCTCGATGAAGCGGGCGACATCGCGCTCGGTGAGACCGCGCAGAAGGATGCGCTGGCTGAGCCCTTCGCGGTTCAGCTCGCCCAACGTCTGCGCGAGTGGGTGCTGCCGGCGCAACTCCACATCACGATAGGTGCCGAGAAGCAGCAGGCGCGCGCCGCGCAGCTCGCGTGCGAGAAACTGGAGTAGGAGCAGCGACGATTTGTCCGCCCAGTGAAGATCGTCGAGCACGAGAACAAGCGGCTGACCCTTGCTGGCGTTCTTGAGGAAGTTGGTGAGGCTGTCGAACAGACGGAAGCGTGCCTGCTCGGGCTCGAGCGGCGGTGGCACCGGCAGGCCGGGCAATCGTTCGCGCACCTCGGAGACCACCTGGGCGATGTCGGCGGCGCCGGGGCCCATTTCCGACATGAGGGCCTTCGGATCGCGGTCACGGACGTAAGCGCGAACAACCTGCACCCACGGCCAAAACGCGGGCGCGCCTTCTCCTTCGTAGCAGCGGCCCCAGAGAACTTGTGCGGTACGCAGCCGCGCGTAGGTGGTCAGTTCCTCGGCCGTGCGCGTCTTACCAATACCCGGTTCGCCTACCAGCATGAGCATCTGCCCGTGGCCGGAGAGCGTCTCTTCGAGGCCGGCGCGGAGCTGGTCCATTTCCTTTTCTCGACCAACGAAGACGCCGGCGGCCAAGCGGTCCAGCGGGTTCGCCTCTTCTTGCACCACACGCTCGGCCACGATGGAGGCCGTCGAGCGGATAGCCAACAGGGCCTGACGCACAGCGGTCGCATTCTCGGGCCGCTCCTCCGGCGCCTTTGAGAGCAGCCGCAGGATGAGCGCCTCCAACGCACGCGGCACTTCGGGATTGTGCCAGCTGGGCGCGACGGGCGGGGTGTTGATGTGCTGAGAGATGATGGCGACGGCATCGTCGCCGAGAAACGGCGGGCGCCCGGTCACCATCTCGTACAGCATCGCGCCGAGTGAATAGAGATCACTGCGAGCTTCCGGCGGCCGCCCCAGGGCTTGCTCGGGCGGCATGTAGGCGACGGTACCGACCATCATGCCCGCGGCCGTCAGCCGCGGGCGATCGAACGCCACCGCCAGGCCGAAATCGCCGAGCTTGGCGGTGCCGTCGGCGGTGAGCCAGACGTTACCCGGCTTGAGATCGCGGTGCACGACACTGCGCGCGTGGGCGTGCTCCAGCGCCTGGCAAATCTGCTCGGCGGTACGCAGCACCTGATCCAACGGAGGGCGGTAGTTCCGCGCACGTTGCAGGAGGTCGTCGACCGAGCCGCCCGCCATGTGCTGGCTGACAATGTACGGCTGACCAGCTTCGTCGCCAGTGTCGTAGACGGTGACGATGTGCGGGTGGTCGCCGAGCCGGCCCATCGCCTGGGCTTCGCGGCGCACGCGAATCAGACCGGCGTCGTCGAGTCCCTCGGTTTTGATGAGCGCGATGGCAACGTCACGATCGAGGCGCGTGTCGTGTGCGAGGTAGACGCGCTTCTTCGCGCCCTCGCCGATAAATCGCTGCACATGATAGCGGCCGCCGGCGATCGCTGTGGGCATGGTGGCCGACGGCGAGAGCGGCGGCGCATGCCCGGCTGCGACACCTACGGAGGCGCCGCAGCTCGAGCAGAAGTTCGCCTGCGGTAACAGCGCGGTCCCGCAGTGTGCGCAAGCGGCGTGAGTCATTGTGGGTCACATTCGAGCGTTGAGTCCATACGATGTCTCCGTCTCAGAGGTCAGAGCGGCAAGGCGTGCACCGTCTCAAGCTGGTTGCGGCCGCGAATGGGCACGTCATTGTGGCGTACGAAGTCCGCGCACGCGCGGCCGCCGCGGCAAACGGGTCGCACGCTTGCCTCACCGCGGGTATAACTAGTAATACCGGCACCATGAAGACTGCTATCTCGTTACCGGACGAGTTGTTCCACGAGATCGACGCGTGTGCGCGTGAGCTGAAGACGTCACGCAGTCGCGTGCTGGCGCGGGCGGCGCGCGACTTTTTGGAGAGGCACCAACAGCCCGCTGCCCCAACGGCGGCCTGGAACCGTGCGATCGCGCGCGCAGGGCAACCCGGAGAGGACCGCGCCGCGCGTGCATTTCGCCGCCGCGGCAAGGCCGTCATCCGCGCCCGTACCCCATGATCCGACGCGGGCAGATCTGGTGGGTCGACTTCGCCGAACCGCGCGGCTCCGAGCCCGGCTTCCGTCACCCGGCGCTGGTGCTGCAGCGCGACGAGGTGAATGCGAGCCGGATCAACACGGTCGTGGTCTGCGTGCTGACGAGCAATAGAATTCTGGCGACGGCACCCGGCAACAGCTTGCTGCCCAAGCGGGCGACAGGCCTGCCACGCGACTCGGTGGCGAACGCGTCGCAGATCGCCACGGTCAACAGGGACGATCTCGACGCGCTCGTCACAACACTTCCCGCCCGGCTCATGGAGCGCGTGAGCGAGGGCATCGCCTGGTTCTTGAAGCTCGAGACGTAGCGGTGTCGCGACGGGGCGGACGTTCGACCTCAGGACCCGTCTGCGAACGCTATGGTGTTCCTCGCGCATCACTGCCTCGATCACCGTGACCAGCGCGGACAGATCAAGGTGATCCCGCGGACTGGTACGGCCCCATGTCGATACTTGCGCCGCCGGCGGCGAGGCGCGGGTTTCCCGCGAGATCGGTCGTCACGTCAGAAGGTACAGCGCCCGGATCGCCCCCGTCGACGCACGGCGAGTCCGCTGTGAGCCGAAAATCGTACGCCGCCTCGCTGACGAACAGCGGGTCCACGTCGATGTTTCCCGCGCCCCAGGTGAGCGGAAACGTCGCGCGTTGCACGAAGATGCCCGACTGGCCTCCTTGCACGTCGGAATAGCGGACGACGAGTCCAGCGGGCCAAAGCCCCTGGAGCGCCAGCTGGCGAGGCTGACCGTCAGCGGTGTTGCCCCAGAAGACGCTGTTGTCGATCGTGCTCGTCCGCAGCGCCACCTTCCCGTCGCTGCCGACGTCGAGGCCGCCGGCTCGCCCGGCGAACAGGGGGTTGTTGCCATCCGCCGAGTTGCCGACGAACGTGCAATTGACGACGTGGACCGACGAGCTGTTCCCCGCCCTCACCCCACCGCCGCCGTCCGCGCACTGGTTGCCGTCGAACAGCGAGTTGATGATCCAGACGTCCGAAGGCGTGCTGCGGAACGAGAGCGCACCGCCCACGTGCGCGGAGACGTTGCTGCGAAAAATGCAGTCGCGGACATAGGGGAGTGCCTGCTTGAGGCTGTACATGCCGCCGCCGTTGGCGATCGTGGTCACGTTGCCCTCGAACGTGCACCCGACGACCGTCGGTGCGGCGCCGAGCTCGTTCAAGATGCCCGCCCCGCCGGACGCCCGGTTCTGCCTGAAGGTGCAGCGTGTGATCTCGGGGTTGCTCCCGGCACCGTTGACGATCCCGCCGCCGCCGCTGTCGAGCGTGTCGGGGTCAGGCACAATCACCTCAGCAACTGCGACGTTGCCAGTGAAGGAGCAGTCGGAAATCTTCGGCGAGCTGCCGAACCCGTTGGCCATACCCGCGCCCGCGTACTCTGCGGAGTTTCCCTCGAATGCGCAGTGCACGACGGTCGGGCTCCCGTCGTGCCAGTTGAGCATCCCGCCGCCGATCTGGTCCGCGTCAGGGTAGCCCGCTGGGCCGCTTGCGTTGCCACCCGAGATCGTAAACCCATCGATGATCGCGGAGCTGGTGGTCCCACTGCCG
>JBGOUW010000229.1:0-7717 GCA_041477755.1 Binatia bacterium | reverse complement strand
GGTGAAGAACCTGGTGCGTGCGCGCGGGCGACAGCGCATCGGCTTCCCGTGTCTGCTGACGGGTTCGGGTATGGCGTTTCCGTGGCTAGTGATTCGGGCGGCATCACTCGCCGTCGGCGACGCCGCTGAAGATCTCGTGCTGACGGTTCAGCTCGCGCTGTCGGGTCATCTTGCGTCCTATTGCGGCGATGCGCGGATTGTCGGGCCGCTCGCGAACGATCGCGAGCGGCGCCGGGCCCAGCGCAAGCGATGGGAGCATGGACACCTGGGCGTGATCCGGACATTCGGTTTGCGATTGGTACGTACGGCATTGCGCGAGCGACGGCCTGTCCTGTTCGCGCTGGCGCTCGATCTGTGCGTGCCTCCGCTCTCGCTCTTGTTCCTACTATGGGGTGCGGTCGCCGGCGCGGGCAGCGCCCTGGGAACGATCAACGCCGCCACCATGCTCGGCGGGATGCTGCTCCTCGCGGCGGTCGGCGTGGCCTGGGCGGGTTTCGGACGCGAGACTATTGCATTCGCCACGATGCTCAGGGCGCCGTTCTACGTGCTGCGAAAGCTGCCGCTGTATTGTGCGTTCCTGCGTCGGCCGCAAACCCTTTGGCTGCGACCAGCGCCACCTCCCGATCTGTCCGATCGTGCGGCGGCATTCGCCGTGGTGCGGATCGGTGGCGTGGCCGTGCACGCGATTACCGAACGGCAGTGCATCACTCGCGTGTTCGACGAACTGTCCGCGCGACGGGGCGGATGGTTGGTCACGGTCAACATTGACCATCTGCACCGCTGCGCTCGCGACCTCTCGTACGCCGCCTTGTGCGCCCAGGCGCCGCTCGTCGTTGCCGACGGAATGCCGCTGATCTTTGCGAGCCGTATCCAAGGGACGCCGCTGCCGGAGCGCATCCCCGGGTCGGACCTCATCTCAAGTCTGACCGCTGCTGCGGCGCAACAATGCCGATCGATATTCTTGCTCGGCGGCGCGGCGGGCACGGCGGAGTCCGCCGCCAGCGTCTTGCGCGGTCGTCATCCCACACTTCATGTGGCGGGTACGCTGTGTCCCGCGATCGGCTTCGAACACGACCCGCACGAGCTGGCGCGCGTCATCGCGGCCGTAACTGACGCCGCGCCCGACATCGTGTACGTCGCCTTGGGCACGCCGAAGCAGGACCACGTGATCGCGCGACTCAGGCCTGGGCTGCCGCGTACGTGGTTCGTCGGCGTTGGCATCAGCTTCAGTTTTCTCTCCGGTGATGTGCGCCGCGCGCCGCTGTGGATGCAGCGTGCCGGGCTGGAATGGCTGCACCGCTTGCGGCAGGAACCATCGCGATTGGCGAAGCGCTACCTCGTGGACGACATCCCCTATGCGCTACGATTGTTCGCGGGCGCGGCGGTCGCCCGGCTGCGGCGCCGCTCGACGACCTCGGCGAAAAACTTGTGGTAGTCGTGCGCGATCGCCGACCAAGCGAAGCGTCGAGCGAACGCTTGGGCCGTGGAGGCAGCGACACGGCTGCCGAGCGCTTGGGTGATCCCGCGGATCACGGCGTCGTCACGCGACACATCGACCAGGACAGCGTCCGTATCGAACAGCCAGCGAGTCAACTGTCGGTCGTGTGCGACCACCTGCAGTCCGCTGGCAAATGCCTCGACCTGTGTGTTGCCGAACGGTTCGTCCAGGCTCATGTGCAGCAGCACGTCCGCGCTGCGATACAGTGCTGGCATATCGGTGTGCGGCACCGTTAGACGCTGAAACCGGCCCGGCATGAGCTGCGCCGCACAGGCATCGATGTCGCGCCGCTGCCAGCCATCGCCGGCTACCACCAGGTGCAAGGTCGGAATCTGTGCGGCGCAGCGGATGCCGTCGAGGACGCGCTTTGCTGGGATCAATCCGCTCACCATCAGCGCCACCCTTCGGTCGAGCGGAATACCGAAGCGCGTTCGGTCGTGCGGACCCGGCCGGAATTGCTCCGGATCGACGCCGTTGGGAATCAGCGTACTGAACCACCGCGCGCGATTGCGTTCGAAGTACTCGGGACTGGTGCACACCAGGCCATCGCAAGAGAAGTAGCGGAACTCGCGGTTGTCTGTCTGCGACGGCCAGTCGCCGTTCTGCGTGACGAATAGGTGCGCCGGCCGCTGGCGCGCGCTCGTCCGCGCCCGCAACACCCAGTTCACGAACGGATAGGAGCAGGTGACGCTCACGTCGTACGCAGCGGGGTCGTAGGTGCGCAGCAGCGCGACGGCAAAGCTGAACTCTTCGTAGCCGAACTCGTTGCGAAACATCGGCAGCGAGGGGAAACGTTCAAAGCGCTCGCGAGCGAAGCAGGGCACGTGGACGAAGCGGTACGGTTCAGCCGGGCGTGGGTCCCCGGAGCCGAGCAGCGTGACCTCGCACATCGTCTCGCGGGCGAGGGCGCGGGCCAGTGCCTCGAAGGCGGTCTCCGCGCCCCGCGCGACGCGGTGGAGTCCGGGAAGAACGAAAGCGATGCGCATGGCGAGCAGGGAGATGAGGTTCAGTGCAACGGGTGCATTCGCTTTGTCATCGCTGGCGACTCAACGCTATACACGACCGCATGCCGGCCACAACATGCGGCGCCAGAGCGACCGGGGTCAAGCGATGAGGCAGGACCAACCACTTCGAATTTTCTACGCCGCCGGCCCGGGTGATGTGGCCAACACCTACCGTTGTTGGAAGCAAGGCCGCGACGATCCATCCTATCTCTCGTGCGCCTATGCCCAGCAGTTCTTCGAGGTCTGTCGCGAGCTGAACGCACAGGCGTACGTCCTGGCTTGCTGCGTCAAGCCGGACCTCGTTCGCGACGAGCACTTCACCGTCGAGCATCGGCCCAATCCGTTCGAGCCAACGCGGGGGGCGCGCTTTCACTTCGGCCGGGTGTGGTACGGACTGCAGATGCTCGCCACCGCGTTACGCTTTCGCGCCACCGTGGCGGTGGTGCCGATGGGAACGTATTGGTTCATGCTCTCGCTCTTTCGTCTCTGTGGCGTGCAGGTGATCCCGTCGCTGCACGAAGTCTTGTGGTGCAAGTACGGGCGGCTGAAGCGCTCTCACCGGGTGATCAATCGACTGGGGCGACGACTATTCGCCCGCCACGCCTTCGCGATTCTGAGCATCTGCGACGATGCGGATCGACAGGTCGCGCAGCTTACGCGCGGCCACCATCGCCCGATTGTATCCTTCCTGCCGTCGTTCCGGCCTCAGAAATTCGAAGAGGGGGCGCGATCGCGGCCACCGCGCCCGCCGTTTCGCGTCGTGTTTATTGGACGCATCGAGCGCAACAAGGGTGTCTTCGATTTGCTCGAGGTCGCTCAAGACCTCGTGGCGCGCGGGCGGGCTGACATCACCTTCGATGTGTGGGGCGGCGGCTCGCAACTCGGCGCCCTGCGATCCGCGGTGGTCACGGCGAAGATGGAAGCCACGTTCCGTTGTCACGGGTACCGCGACGCGCTCGGGACGGCCGCGACGTATGGGAGTGCTCATGTCGTCGTTGTTCCTACCACAACCGAGTTCGCGGAAGGTTTTCCTCGGGTGGTCGCTGAAGCCGTGCTGAGCGGATGTCCGGTCGTCACCTCGGCAGTGTGCCCCGCGGTGACATACGTCGGCGATGCCGTAGTGGAAGTACCGCCGAACGACATCGCCGCGTACGCCGACGCCATCGTGCGTCTCTGCGACGATCACGAGATCTACGAGCACAAGCGCCGTGCGTGCATGGTCCTCCGGGCGCAATTTTGTGATCCGGTTCGCAGTTGGGGCAGCGCACTGAAGACCGCTCTGCAAGCCTTGCAGACCGGGCACGATCCGACACCGGTCTCCTGGCGCCCGGGCGCGCCACATGATGGGGCGGTCACGCCATGAAGGGACTCAACACGGAGTGGCGTGGGTCCTGCGGGTGAAGCCAGAGCACGTCATTGACCGTCAACCCAGTCGGGTCAGCGACCGGAGTGAGCCGCAGGCGATGTCGAACGAAATTGCGGCGCGTCGACAGGGCGTAGCCGCGATACTCGTGGCCGTGCATGAGATCGAACAACTCCAGCGGCTTTGACTGGGCCCGTTGTAGCCACGCAGGTACGACTTCGGTGATCACCAGCGGATGCCATCGCGCCAGCGTGCGCGCCATGCCACGCAAGGCGTGGCATTCGAACCCCTCGACGTCGATTTTGATGGCGGTCACCGGTGCGGCGTCCGCCTCGATCACCTCGTCACCACGAACCACCTGCACGGTGAAGTGCGCCGAGACGAGATGCTGGTCAGACTCAGGCACCCCTGCCAGCGTCCCCAACCCAGAGTGCGACGTCACCACGCTGAGTGTCAGCTGCATGGCGCGGTCGGCGAAGCCGACGCGGTGGACGCGCACGTGACGGATCGCGTTCAACTCGAGGCACCGGTCAAGACGGGCACAGCACTCGGGATTTGGCTCGACGGCGTCGACTGCGCCAGCGGGAGCAACCAAGCGCGCGGCCAACAGCGTGATCATGCCGATGTTGGCGCCGACATCAACCAAGCGATCACCCGGTTTGAGGTAGCGCCGCAGCGCCAGTTGGGCGGGCAGATCGTAGTAACGGCCGAGAAAGTACGTCTGCCGCTCTGACCAATTCGAGAGCCGCAGTTCCATCCGGTAGCCGTGCCACTTACCGCGGCAAGTGCGGCTCGTGGCATCAGCCCACGCGGAATCGTCGCTTCCTCCGATCCAGGCGAACAAGCGTCCCCAGCCTGGTAACTCGAATCGCGTGTAGGGGACGATGAACGGCGCGAGTCGCCGGTGAGTCATGCCAGTTCGTCGCTTCGGTGGTGGTGCGTCCGCCTGGCGGCGAGCGCCGCTACCAGGCGCCGCGGCAGGACAGCACGGCGGGAACCGTGAGCAGCAACAGCTTGAGATCGAGCGCCAGGCTGTGGTTGTCGATGTATTCGAGGTCGAGCGCGAGCTGATGCGCAAACGGAATCGTGCTGCGCCCACTGACCTGCCAGAGCCCGGTCAATCCCGGCCGTACTTCCAGCCGGCGCTGCGCCAGCGGTGTGTACCGCGCCACTTCCTTCGGCAACGGCGGACGCGGGCCGACCATCGACATGTCGCCCTTCATCACGCACCACAACTGGGGCAGCTCGTCGAAGCTGAGGGTGCGGATGACGCGCCCGATCGCCGTCACGCGCGGGTCGTGCCGCATCTTGAACGTGATCGCGTCCTGATCGTCCTGCTCGCTCACCATGATGTCGTGCATGTGCTCGGCGCCGACGTGCATGGAGCGAAACTTGGGAAACCAAAACGTGCGCCCGGCTTGCCCGACCCGACGCTGCCAGAAGATCACCGGCCCGCCGTCGGCGAGTTTGATCGCGAGCGCGACCAGCAGACCAATCGGCAACAGGACGATCAGCAAGACCAACGAGATGCCGATGTCGAGGAGCCGTTTGAACGCGGTCGAGTCGCGGGCGGCCGCTTCTCGCAAGATCGCGCGCGGCAGTGCAAGTTCGGTTTGTTGATGTGACTCCATCCGTACGTCAGGGCCGTCCTCGGATCGAAACGACTCGCCGTTAGTGCTCGTTACCGTCGCCGCCATCGCCTCGCCCCCCCCACTCGCGTTCATATGACGGCCCATGTGCACCCCTGTCAAGGGGACAATGGCGCCTGACCGGGCGGTTGCACCGGCCGCGCTTCGAACTGCAGACTCAGCGCCACGGCGATATAGAGTACCCAGCCGATATCGTACTGTATCAGCTCGCTTTCGGTGAGATTGCGCAAAGCAAAGAAGGTGAGAAACGTGATCGGCCAGAGGTCGAGGGGCGCGCAGCTCGCCAGCGCGAGCCGGAAGCTGCGCGATAGATACCAGCCGTACGGAATGACGAAGGCGGCGAGGCCAACGACGCCAAGGTCCAACGCGAGATCCAAGAACCCATTGTGCCCGTGACCGGGGTTGCCCAGGTACACAGGAAAGAGGTTTCCCGATCCGTGGTGCTTGGGCCGCCAGAACGCGGCGTAGCCGTCGCCGAACCATGGGCGCGCGCGGACTTGGTGTGACAACGCGCCCCAAATGTAGGTGCGATGACTGAGTGTGCGGTCGCGGCCGAGCCAGCTCAGTATCGAGTCGACCCGATACGCGGCGATGGCGGCAACGAGCGCCACAACAACCGCGGCGATGACGAATCCGCTGATCCGCCGTTTGAGCGGGAGGCGTTGCAGCGCAGCCAGTAGTGCTGCCCCAGTGACACAGACGATTGCGACCACCAGCGCCGTGCGCGACCGCGACATCACAACCAGTCCCATAGAGAAAACCAGACCCACAAATGCCGGCGTCCGCCTGCGTGCTGCTAGCGTCAACAGCGTGCATGCGGGGGGGGCGAGCGCGATCACGCCACCGAACACGTTTTTGTGGGGGAACACGCCCTGCCACGCGCCGGCGTGCTCGCCCGTCATCACTCCATAGTGGGGAAAAAATATCGCCACGACGGCGCTCGCGGCACCGGCGATCCCCAATGCCAGCGCCACCAACTCGAGTTGTTCGCGGTAACTGAAATGGAGCGCGAGAAAGATACCGAACAGCGTCGAGGCTGCCAACATCTCCGTCGCCCTCAATGTCAGGTCAATGTCCGCCGACCACAACAGCGAGCTGAGGGCGAGCAATGGGATCAGCAGAATCGGCCAGCTGCCTTTGACGACCGATCGCAGCGGCGGCGGATCGAGCGCGAAGAACAGGATCACCGCAATCGATCCAGCGAAGCCGACCGAACGTCCAGGTGTGCCCCCGATGAAGTGGGTGAGGCCGAGATCGAGTGCCTGACTGAGCCAGAGCAGATAGCTCAATGCGAAGACCCACTCGGCCATCCGGCGCAGCGGCGGGGTCGGCGCGGTCAGGTTCGACATTGATTCAATCTATCGCACGATGGCCGCGCCTGTCACTGTCGTGGAAAGCTTCGAACAAATGAGGCCCTCGATACGTTCGCTCCGCACGTTCGCTCCGCTCACTACTCGGGCAAACGGATATTGAAATGGTGCGAGAAAAAACCGTTTCTCCGAGTAGCAGTCCGGAGTAGAAGCCGAAGGCTTCGTATCGAAGGGCTGCGTATCGAGGGGTTCCTTCTACTTCTTGTGCAAATCCGTCGTGAAGAGCGACGACGAGTCGCGGCGAACCTGCGCGTTACGCCACGACGATGCGATAGGTCACCGAGCCGGTAGCGACGACGCGTCGCGACGCGCGCCCACCGAGGATCACTTCGTTCAAGAAGATTTTGTTGTTGCGCCGGCGCGTACGCGCGTAGGCCACCACGTCCTCCCGATACACGGGCGCGTGATAGTTCACGTGAATCCCGACGGTGGAGGCTTTGAATGTGAAGTCGAGGCCGGTAATCGACCACGACACCATCGAACCGGCGGTGTCGATCAACGCAGCGAGGCGCCTTTGTCCAACCCTTGGCCCCCTCACTAGCACGTGCAGGGCATGCCTGCCGAGGTCCACGCGCATCCACACTCCTACACAGCGTGGCCGAGCAGTTCGCTCAACGTCGCGGCCAACTCGCGCAGGGCGCGCTCGCCGTCGCCGACAAAGCTCGATCCGTGCATGATCGCCAGTGTGCGCAGTTTGAGGTCGGCGATTTCGTTGAGGATGCGTTCGGTGTTCGGCGTGAAAGGATAGGCGTGCGCGAACGGCCCGGCCTCGTCTTGGACGAGACCGCGGCGGCTCCGCTCGACCACATCTGATGTGGTGGTCGGTTCAACGT
>JBGOUW010000381.1:0-4953 GCA_041477755.1 Binatia bacterium | reverse complement strand
GTCGACGAGGGCCGCATCATCGCGATGGGCCGGCTCACTGATCTCCTCGCCGAGGCCGGTTGCGCCGAGGTGATCGAACTGCGCGGCTTGCCCCTTTCGGTTGATCTCAGCGGCCTGCAAACGGCGGCCGGCGTCTGCAGCACCGAACGCAGCGACGGCACGGTACGCATCTTCACCCAAGGCGCGGCGCGCGCGCTGCCCGCACTGACGGCGCTCATCGGGCGCTACGCCGATCGCGTCACCATCCAAATCGCACCGCTGAGTCTGCAGACGCTCTTCCTGCGCCTGACCGGCAAGGAACTGCGGGACTGAGGTTCGATGATCGAACTGAATCGGCTCCCCTTCCGTGTAGGGGCGACGCATGCGTCGCCCTCTTCTCGGCCCGGGTGCCCGCGAGGAACGGGCGACGCATGCGTCGCCCCTACAGGGCTTTGCACAAAAAGTGGCCCCTCGATACGCCGCCCTTCGATACGAAGCCTGCGGCTTCTACTCAGGACGGCTACTCGGGGAAGCGGTTTTTTCTCGGGGAGCCCAATACCCGTTTGCCCGAGTAGATCGCGAAGCGATCGTATCGAGGGCCTTCTTGTGCAAAGCCCTCCCACACAGAAGAGAGCGTGGATCGGACTGCTTCTCGCGGCGGTACTGGGCTTCTCTCGCCCCGTCCTCGCCTTCAGTGCGCTCGACTACACGCGCGACACCCTCGAGCGGGCCCGCGCCATCGTCAACGGCGACCACCCGCACAATCAGAAGCTCGCCGAGCTGGAAGCGGTGCTCAAAGATTTCCTCGACACCGATTCGATGGGACGCACGGCGCTCGGCGATCACTGGACCCAATTCAGCCCCGCGCAACAGCGCGAGTTCCTGTCGCTCTTCCGCACGCTGTTTCAGCGCACGTATCTGCAAAAGCTGCTGTTCTTCGAGAAGCCGGTGTTCGACTACAGCGGGGAAACGCCGGCCGATGGGTTCACCCGCGTCGACACCAAGATCGTCACGCCCAAGGACGAGTTCCTGGTGATCTACCGGATGCGCGCGGCCGGTGCGCGCTGGCTTGCCACCGACATCCAAGTCGAGGACTTGAGCCTCACCGCCAATTTCCGCCAACAGCTCGACCGCCAGCTCACCAAAGGCTCGATCGAGGCACTGCTCGAGAGCATGCGCAAGAAGTTCGGCGGCCAAAACGACACCGAGTGATGAACTGGCGCAAACTCCTGTGGGTCACGCGCAAGGACCTGCGCTTGATCGCCCGCGATCGCTCGGCGTTGGTGTCGCTGATCGTGGTGCCGATTATCGTCATCCTCGTCGTCGCCGAAACCCAAGGCGGCGGCAGCAGCAACATTCTGCTGCCGATCGTCAACGAAGACGAGGGGCCGGTGGCAAACGCGCTGATCAAGGTATTCCGCGAGCACCTCGACGTGCAGGTGGTCGATCGCGCCAGGGCCGAGGTGCTCGTGCGCGACGAGAATCAAGCCGCCGCAATGCTGGTGCTACCCGGCGGCATGAGCAAGCGCTACCTCACCAACAAGCCATCGACCATCGAGCTGCTCACCGATCCAGCCCAAGGCACGGAGCTGAGCGCGATCAAGGCGGTGATGCTGCTCGCAGACCGTGAGGCCGCCTCGCTCGGCGATCCGTTTCACGAAGAACTGCTCGACTTGCAGGAGCGCGCGCTCACCGGCAAGCGACTGAAGTTTTCGTCGCTCGAACAGAACGTGCCGGGGTTCAGTGTGACCTTCGTCCTGCTCAGCCTGTTGTTTAGCGTGTCGTTCGGCCTGCGGGACGAAGAAGCGTGGGGCACCAGCGGCCGCATCGCGATCGCACCGGTGACGCCGTGGGCAGTGTTGGGCGGCAAGCTGTTCGCGCGCATCCTCGTCGGTGCGGCGCAGCTCACCTTGCTGCTCGGCTTTGGGCACTTCATGTACCACCTCTCGCTCGGGCACTCGGTGGCGGCCTTTGTGCTCACGGTGTTCGCCATCGTGTTCTCGATGGCGTGCTTCAGCATGATCATCGCCGCCATCGCGCGTACACGCGAGCAGATCATTCCGGCAGGGTTGTCGTCGATGTTCATCCTCGCGTCGATCGGCGGCTGCTGGTGGCCGTTCTTCGAACAGCCGAAATGGATGCAAACGATTGCGCAGGCCGCGATGACGACGTGGTCGATGTTGGCCTTGCACGACGTCATGCTCCGCGAGAAGACGCTCATAGAAATCGCCCCGGAACTCCTCTTCCTGTTCGCCTACGGCGGCGTGTCGTTTTTGATCGGCCAGCGCCTATTCCGCTACGCGGAGACGTGAGACGTGAACCGTGAGACGTGAATCGTGAGACGTGAAATGGTGAGACGGAGGCAATCGTGAAGGGGAAGCTAGCGGCGCCGCGTAAGCAACAGAAATCCAACCAGAGAAGTCGGACGCGCCCGGGGGCGGTACGCGTGCCGGATGCGGAATTCCGACTGACCGCGCTGGTTCAGCCGACGCACTATGCCGTGCACGTCACGCCGGACCTCGAAGCCGGAACGTTTCGCGGTGAAGCGACGATCGAGTTGACACTCGCGCGCGAGCACACGGCGATCGAGCTGCACGCCGCCGACCTCACGATCGAGAGCGCAACCGTCATAGCCGCCGGCGCAACGCAGGTGGCGACACCGCTCGCGCATCCAAAACGCGAGACGGTTGCGCTGATGCTTCCGACCGCGATTGCCAGGGGTGCCGCGCTACTGAAGCTGCGCTTCTCCGGCCCGCTGCAGAAGCATCTGCGCGGGCTCTACGGCGCCACCAGCAACGGACGGCGCTACGCCTTCACGCAACTCGAGGCCGCCGACGCGCGCCGCTTCTTCCCGTGCTTCGACGAGCCGAGCTTCAAGGCGCGCTTCACGTTCTCCGTCACGACCGAGGCCCGCAACGCGGTGATCTCGAACAATCCAATCGCGCGCGTCGACGAGCACGGTGACGGCCGCAAGACCGTCCACTTCACCACCACGCCGAAGCTGTCCACGTATCTGTGCGCGCTGTGCGTCGGCGAGCTCGAGTCATCGGCGGTGCGCTTCGTCGGCCGCACGCCGATTCGCATCTGGCACGTGCCGGGTAAAGGACATCTCACGGCGTTTGCCCTCGAGGCGGCGGTCGAATCGCTGACTCGCTTGGAACAATACTTCGGTTTGCCGTACCCGTACGAGAAGCTCGACCTCATCGCAGTGCCCGACTTCGAGGCGGGGGCGATGGAGAACGCCGGCGCGGTGACGTTCCGTGAAACGCTGCTGTTGGTCGACCCGGCCACCATCACGCTCGCCGAGAAGAAGCGGGTCGCCGAAGTCGTCGCGCACGAGCTCGCCCACATGTGGTACGGCGACCTCGTCACCATGGCCTGGTGGAACGACCTGTGGCTGAACGAAGCGTTCGCCACCTGGATGGCGTTCCGTGTCGTCGCCGACTGGAAACCGGAGTGGCGCATGTGGACCAACTTCGCGCACCATCGCGCCGCCGCCCTCAGCCTCGATGCGCTCAGCCACACGCATCCGATCTACGCCGAAGTGAAGAACCCGGCGCAGGCGACCGAGAACTTCGACGCGATCACCTACGAAAAGGGTGCGTCGGTGGTGCGGATGATCGAGAGCTATCTCGGCGCGACTGCGTTCCGTGCCGGTGTGCGCAAGTACATTCGCCGTCATCGCGAGGGCAACGCCACCGCGAACGATTTGTGGCGCGCACTCGAAGAGGCGTCGGGCCAGAAGGTCACCCGGGTGGCGCGCGGCTGGATCGAGCAACCCGGTTTTCCGCTGCTGCACGTCGATCGCACCGACCGTAACGGGCGCGCCGTGCTGGCGCTGCGGCAGACGCGCTACTTTACTAATCCCAAAGCCAAACCGACCGGCCAGCGCTGGCCGGTTCCGGTCGTCGTCAAGACCAGTGGGGCACGCACGCCGACGCGCCATCTGATGACGAAAGGGCGCGACGAGTTGCTGCTCGGTCCGTCGCGCCGCACCGCCTGGGTGTATGCCAACGCCGCCGAGGGCGGCTTCTACCGGCCACTGCACGACGACGCGACGTTGGCGGTGCTGCGCGGCGTGATGTTCGAGGCGCTGACACCGGTCGAGCGGCTCGGATTGGTCGAACACCAATGGGCGGCAGTGCGCGGCGGACACGCCAGCATTGAAGGATTCCTCGATCTCGCCGCCAGCTTCGGTGTCGAGATCGACTTCGACGTCCTCGATGCGCTGGGCGGCTGCTTGCGTTTCGTCGACGAGCAGTTGGCCGACGCGGTCGGTGGCAGGCCTGCGTTTCAACGCTGGCTCACCGCGGTCTTTGATGCGGCGTGGCGCACGCTCGGCTGGGACGCCGCCGCGGGGGAAGCGGACGATACGCGGCTGCGGCGCGCGTCGGTATTGCGCGTGCTCGGAGAGATCGCCGAGGCGCCCTCGATTGTCCGCGAGGCGTCCGCCCGCTTCGCCGCCTATCTTGCCGACCGCCGGGCGCTCGAAGCGAACTTGGCTGATCCGGTGGTAAGTATCGCGGCGCGCCGCGGCGATGTGACATGTTATGAGCAGTTGCTCGCCGCCGTTCACACCGCGCAGACGCCCCAGGAGAAGCGGCGCTTCGAACTCGCGCTCACCGATTTCCGCGACGCCACGCTGCTGGCGCGCACGCAAGCGCTTACGTTGACGGACGAGGTCTCTACACAAGATGTCGGTATCATGCTGGTGCGGCTGCTCAGTAACCGCGCTGCGCGCGAATCGGCCTGGCAGTTCATCAAAGACCGCTGGGAGCCGCTCGCGAAGCGGCTACCACCGATGATGGTGTCGCGTGTGATCGATGCGACGCCGCATTTGCAAACGCCGGCATACAAGCGCGACGTCGCCGCCTTCTTTCGCGCGCACCCGGTCCCGACGGCCGCGCGTGCGCTCAAGCAGGCGGTCGAGCGCTTCGATCTCAACGACGAATTCCGTCGGCGCGCTGCCCAGGG